>NZ_JBEYZX010000023.1:0-35505 GCF_040646255.1 Streptomyces sp. NPDC046203
GGCCTGTTCCCCCCCCCGCGCGCCCGCCTCGCCGGCGGGTATGCTACCTGGGGCGCTCTGCCGCCCGGCCCGGCCCGCTGACCCCCGCACCGGGAGGACCGGTCGGGCTGAGACGATGTCCGGGACCACGGAAGCGAACGGTGGAGGGGTGGTGACGGACATGGTCCTGTTCGTCCTGATCGGGATCGTCGTACTGGCCGCCGCGGGGTGCGGCTGCGTCGTCTGGGCGGCCCGGGGCGGCCCCCGATGGGTCCGAGGTGTCTCCACCGCGACGCTCGCGGCGGGCGAGGCGGTACGCGCCCTCCAGCGGGCGAACCGCAAGGACCGCTGGGGTCCGAACCGGACGGCCACCGACGACTAGACGACTAGGGCTGTGACCGGGCAGGTTCGCCGGGGTGAGTCTGCGGGATGATCGCGTCATGACGGAGATCGTGTTGATGTCGGACCCGAAAATCGCTGCCATACCCGTCGTTGAGTGCGGTGAACGCCTTGTGGACGTCCGCCGCGGCGACTCGCTGTTGGTCGATACCCGCGAGCAGGACCCGGCAGACGTCTTCGCGTACCTGCGGGAGGGCGTGCTGGAACGGCTGGTCAAGGCCCAGGCGATGCTTCCGAAGGGCTTGCGGCTGCTGTTCGTCGAGGGGTACCGGCCTCCTTCTCTTCAGCGGAAGTACTTCGAGGAGTACGCCGATCAACTGCGAGCCGCCCACCTCGATTGGTCCGCCGAGCAGATCCACTCGGCGGCGAGCCGCTATGTGTCACCACCCGACATCGCTCCGCACAGCGCCGGCGCCGCTGTCGACCTCACCCTGGCCGACGCCGACGGGCGCGAACTGGACCTGGGCACGCGCATGAACGCGGACCCGGAGGAGAGCGAGGGCGCCTGCTACACCCAAGCCGCCAACATCAGCGAGGAGGCCCGCGCCAACCGGCATCTGCTGGGCACTGCGCTCACGGCTGCGGGGATGGTGAACTACCCCACGGAGTGGTGGCACTGGTCGTTCGGGGACCGCTACTGGGCCTTGATCACGGGAGAGGCCACTGCCCTCTACGGTCCGAAAGAGATGGGCCCGCGCAGCTGACCGACCCGACCTTGCCGGACTGATCGGTCACAGCACTGGCCGCTTCTTGTGGATCACTGGACAAGCACCGAGCCACCGGTGATGTGATGACTCCATGCGATCCGAGCACTGTGTGACCAGGAACCACATCGCGGTGTGGCATGACCGTGCGCTGCCGCCGGGACCCGAGCCCATCGGGTTCTGGACGGTGCTGCGCGGCTCACTCCTTCCGGTCCTTGTCTGGACCGGGGTGGCGTGCTTCACGTACTTCGTCTTCGGCCCGGTCGTGGCGATGGTCCTCGGCGGGCTCTTCGCCTTGTCGGTCGGCGTGGCATTCGGGCTGCGCCGCAGGGCCATGCACTCGGTTCGCTGCAGCGCCTACGGCGCCCTGGGCGGGGTGCTCGACAAGTCCATGGCCGGGTTCTGAGCCGTCGCGGCGCGGGGCGTCCGTCGTCGTCCGAGCATGCCGGCTGACACCCAGTGGGCCAGGTGGACGGCTCCGGCAGCGCGGCGAGGGTGCACCTCCCGCGCCCGTCCCCGTACGTCTCACAGCTCCTTGGCCATCACCGTCTCCCGTCCTCCCTCCGCCACCACGGCGTAGCCGTGCCGCCGGTAGAGCGTCAGGGCCGGTGCGTTCGCGGGGAGTACGGCGAGGGTCAGCCGGTTCGCGCCGGACCGTCTCGCCCAGGACTCGACCTCGGCGAGCAGCCGGTCCCCGACGCCCCGGCCCCGCGCCCGGGGGCTCACCCACACCGAGTGGAGTTCGCGGGTGCCGGGCCCGTCCCCCGGCGTTCCGGAGGCCATCCCCACGACCTCGCCGTCCAGCAGGGCGACGAGGTTGTGGGCGTCCGACAGCGCGAGCCGCGCCCGCCAGTGGGTCTCGCCGCCCTCGTCCCAGTCGGCGAGCCGGGCCGTGAAGGCGTCCGGTGCGTCGGCGAGCGCCGTCAGGCGCGCCTCGCGCCACAACGGCCAGTCGGCCTCGGCGAGAAGGCGCAGGCTCACTTCGCGAGCCGCCCCAGCGCCGTCCGCGCCGCCTCGCCGAACCTCGGGTGGGGCAGGGCCGTTCGAAGGATCTCCTGGGCGGCGGGATCGCCCAGCGTGCCCAGGCCCTCGACGCAGGCGAGGCCGACGCGCCAGTAGGGGTCGCCGGGGGCGAGGCGGCGTTCCAGGACGGTGACGAGAGCGGGCACGCTCTCGGGGGCGCGCAGGTCGGCGAGCAGCCGGACCGGCAACAGGGCGTACGCGACGCGCAGTTCGTTGGTGGCGAGCGCGGCGGCGGCCCGGGCCGTGCGCGGGTCGCCGAGCCGGGTCAGGGCATGGGCGGCGGAGACACAGCGCTCGGGGTCGCGGTGGTTGAGGAGGAGCACCAGGGCCTCGAAGGCCCGCGGGTCGCCGGCGAGGCCGAGCCGGAAGGCGGCGATCTCCCGGGCCCAGAGCGGTTGTCCGGGGGCGGTGAGCGCCTGGTGGAGCCGCGCCGTGCCGACCGTCCGCCCGGCGAGTTCCTCGAATGCCGCCGGTACCGCTTCTCCGCCGTTTCCGATCTCTTCCCGCAAACGATCGATCATCGAGCAGAATTCGGGATCCGCGCTGGAATTCATATTCCGAATCCTATCCGCGACCCAGATCACACATTCCCCAACTCCCCGGGACTGGCGCGCTCGTTACCCGCCGGTTAATCTCAGGTGAGCGGGCCACCCCCGCACCCCACGACGGCCTGGTGACGCAGCCGTTGTGGTCGTTTGTCGGTTCGGTATTCAGATGTGACCCCGGGACCGGGTCCATCGCTTTTTCACAGGGCTGCATCGCGCTCTCGCGCCCCTTATGCACCTTCGCACGCCCCTCGTACACTCGCGCGCTTTTCGGCGCGCCGCCGCACACCGTCGTGCGCCCACGTCCCCGCGTTCGCTCCCCGCGCGCGTTCCGCCCGCACCCCCGCACGCGCATCGGGTGCACTCCGCGCGCCCGCACGCCTTCAGTCGTCACTCTTCCTCTCAGGAGTCCCCTGATGGACACCCCTCTTTCCACCATCGCCGTCGTCGGCCTCGGCACCATGGGCTCGGGAATCGCCGACATCCTGGCCCGCGCCGGCCGTGAGGTCGTCGGCATCGACATCAGCGAAGACGCCGCCGCCCACGCCGTCACCGCGCTGGAGACCTCCACCGCCCGCGCCGTGGCCCGCGGCCGCATCACGGAGGAGGAACGGCAGCGCACCCTCGCCCGGTTCCGTACCTCCTGCGACCTCCGGGCGGCCGCCGATGCCGACCTCGTGATCGAGGTCGTCCCCGAGACGTACGAGACCAAGCAGGAGGTCTTCCGGGCCCTCGACGGCATCGTCCGCCCCGGCACGATCCTCGCCACCGGCACCAACGCGCTGTCCGTGACCCGGCTCGCCGCCGACTCGGCGCACCCCGAGCGGGTGCTCGGCCTGCACTTCTTCACCCCCGTCCAGGCCATGAAGCTGGTCGAGGTCGTCTCCTCGGTGCTGACCGACCCGCGCGCCGTGGACGCCGTCACCCGGCTCGCCCAGGAACTCGGCAAGGAGCCCGTGGCGGTCGGCGACCGGCCCGGTTTCGTCGCCGACGGACTGCTCTTCGGCTACCTCAACCAGGCCGCCGCGATGTACGAGGCCCAGTACGCCTCCCGCGAGGACATCGACGCCGCGATGAAGCTCGGCTGCGGACTGCCGATGGGCCCGCTCGCGCTGCTCGACCTGATCGGCATCGACACCGCCCGGACCGTCCTCGACGCGATGTACGCCGCCTCCCACGACCGGCTGCACGCCCCCGCCCCGATCCTCAAGCAGCTCAGCGAGGCCGGTCTGACCGGCCGTAAGGCGGGCCGCGGCTTCTACACGTACGAGGGACCCGACTCGGCCGTCACCGTCCCCGACGCGCTCACCCCCGGGGCGGCCGGCACCGCCGGCGCGGGCCGCGAGGTCCGCTCGGTCGGCGTCGCCGGCTCCGGCACCATGGCCTCCGGCATCGCCGAGGTCTTCGCGAAGGCCGGCTACGACGTCGTCCTCGCCGCCCGCTCCCAGGAGAAGGCCGACACCGCCAAGGCCCGGATCGCGAAGTCCCTGGCCCGCTCGGTCGACAAGGGCCGTATGACGGGCGAGGCGCGCGACGAGACGCTGGCCCGGATCAGCCCCGCCGGGGCGCTCGACGCCTTCGCCGACGTCGACCTGGCCGTCGAGGCCGTCGCCGAGGACCTGGAGATCAAGCAGGACCTGTTCGCCCGCCTGGACAAGATCTGCAAGCCGGGCGCGGTGCTCGCCACCACCACCTCCTCGCTGCCCGTCATCGCCTGCGCCCGCGCCACCGGCCGCCCGCAGGACGTCATCGGCATGCACTTCTTCAACCCGGCGCCCGCCATGAAGCTGGTGGAGATCGTCCGTACGGTGCTGACCGCCGACGACGTCCACGCCACCGTCCGCGCGGTCACCACGAAGATCCGCAAGCACCCGGTGGACTGCGGCGACCGGGCCGGCTTCATCGTGAACGCGCTGCTGTTCCCGTACCTCAACAACGCGGTCAAAATGGTCCAGGAGCACTACGCGACCCTCGACGACATCGACACCGCGATGAAGCTCGGCGGCGGCTACCCGATGGGCCCGTTCGAGCTGCTCGACGTGGTCGGCCTCGACGTCTCCCTCGCCATCGAGAAGGTCCTGCACCGCGAGTTCCGCGACCCGGGCCTCGCCCCCGCGCCGCTCCTGGAGCACCTGGTGGCCGCGGGCTGCCTCGGCCGCAAGACGGGCCGCGGCTTCCGCGAATATGCCCGCCGCTGAGGGCCCGCCGGAGCCGTACGGAGGATGGGGAGGGCTGCTCAGCCCGGCGGGCACCACCGGTGCCGGGCCGGGCGGCTCTCCCCCGTCCGGGCACGCCGCCGCTCCGATGCAGTACGTTCGGGGCATGCCCAAGGCCGCGAAGACACCCCGTGCCACGTCCACGCCCGACGCTCAGGAGAGCGCGGCGGGGACCCGTGCCGCCGCGCAGCGGCTCAAAATGCGCCGGGAACTGGCCGCCGCGGCCATGGAACTCTTCGCCACCAAGGGCTACGAGGCCACCACCGTCGACGAGATCGCGGCCGCCGCCGGGGTCGCCCGCCGGACCTTCTTCCGGCACTTCCGCTCCAAGGAAGAGGCGATCTTCCCCGACCACGACGACACCCTGGTACGCGCCGAGGCGGTCCTCAACGCCGCCCCGCCGCACGAGCACCCGCTCGACACGGTGTGCCGGGGCATCAAGGAGGTCATGAAGATGTACGCGGGCGCGCCCGCCGTCTCCGTGGCCCGCTACCGGCTCACCCGCGAGGTGCCGACCCTCCGCGAACGCGAGATCGCCTCGGTGGCCCGCTACGAGCGGCTGTTCACCCGCTACCTGCTCGGCCATTTCGACGAGCGCGACCACCACGACGGCAACGACGACCCGCTGCTGGCCGAGGTCGCCGCCTCGGCCGTCGTCACCGCCCACAACCACGTCCTGCGCCGCTGGCTGCGCGCGGGCGGCCAGGGCGACGTGGAGACCCAGCTCGACCACGCCTTCGCCATCGTCCGGGAGACCTTCGGCACCGGCATAGGCGCCCGGCCGGGCACGGCGGCGGCGACGGGGGGTACGGGTGCGGGTGCGGCCGGTGGTGCGGTACGAGCCGAGGAGGCGGACGTCTCCGAGCAGCCGGCCGCCGTCCCGGCCACGCCGGTCGCGACCGCTTCGACGACCGGTGACGTCCTGGTCGCCGTGGCCCGCACGGACGCCCCGCTGGACGAGATCATGCGGACGATCCAGCAGGCCCTGACGCGGGGCTGAGGGGGGTTCGGGGGAGGAAACTGGGCTGGCATATGCCGGCCTGTGGGGGTTGAGCCCGGCGGGCTGGGCCCGCACGCGAGCGCCCCGGCAGAGGCCGGATGGCATATGCCCGGTGGCGCCTGACGCGGGGACTACTCGGACAGGTGGCGGCGGGCGAGTCTCATACGGCTTGGGCCGCACCGACAGTGCGGCCGACTGATACAGGTCAGCCGGCAGGCGAGTGCGGCGGCTGGGGCTGGGCCCGCACAGGCGCGAGACGGCTAAGGCTGGGGCCCGTGGGTGAGGGTGGCGGCTGGTATGCGGCCCGCAGGTGAGTGCGGCGGTGGGGGCTGGGCCTGCACGTAAGCGAGACGGCAGGTGTGCGGCCCGCACGTAAGCGCGGCGGCAAGCCTGGGCGCATGTGTGATTGGGCAACGTTGGCCTTTTTTGTGCCTCGGTTCGCCTCCGGGGTGCTGGAGTCGGACTCACAGCACCGATCGTGCTCGGCCCACTCGTTCCTCGCGGGCCTGTGCGCGTTCGGCACTGTTCCCCCGACGCACCCCTTCGGCTCACTCGGCCGTAGAGGCCAGCCCGCACAAAGACGTAACGGCAGGTGCGCGACCCGCACTCGCGGTGTCTCCGGGAGTGGGCCCACACCGGTTCGTAACGGCAGGCGCCCGGCCCGCGCCTCAAGGGTGACCCGGCCACACCACCCACCCGCACCCCGCGTAACCCGCCCCTCCCCCACCCCATCCCCCCAGCTCAGACCCCTTTTCGATCGATCATCGCTCATCCGTGAACACCAGATCGCATCTGAGTGAAATTGTTGGCACGCAGTGCCTTGTCAGGTGACACGGCGTGCCATACGTTGATGTCGTCCGGGCGGCCGGCGCCCGAGGAGACTTCTCGTTCGCCGGCTGTCCCCATGGGTGATCCCTCCCGTGCGCCCGGACGCCTGCGTCACAGGCACCCCTCGCGCCCCACCACGGCGCCGCCACAGCAGCACACCGCGCCGAACCGACGGCAACCTCCACCGCAGCACCCCGACGTAACCCTCACGCGTCCCCGCAGGGACGCCGCACCGCCGGAGGCACCCCGTGAAGGACATCCTGGACGCGATCCAGTCCCCCGACTCCACCCCGGCCGACTTCGCCGGCCTCAAGCTTCCCGAGTCGTACCGCGCCGTGACCGTCCACAAGGACGAGCAGGAGATGTTCGCCGGGCAGGCGAGCCGCGACAAGGACCCGCGCACGTCGCTCCACCTGGACGAGGTCCCGCTGCCCGAGCTGGGCCCGGGCGAGGCGCTGGTCGCCGTCATGGCCAGTTCCGTGAACTACAACTCGGTCTGGAGCTCGATCTTCGAGCCGGTCTCGACGTTCTCGTTCCTGGAGCGCTACGGCCGGCTGTCGGAGCTGACCAAGCGCCACGACCTGCCGTACCACATCATCGGTTCGGACCTCGCGGGCGTCGTGCTGCGCACCGGCCCCGGCGTCAACGCCTGGCGGCCCGGCGACGAGGTCGTCGCGCACTGCCTCTCGGTCGAGATGGAGTCCTCCGACGGTCACAACGACACGATGCTCGACCCCGAGCAGCGCATCTGGGGCTTCGAGACCAACTTCGGCGGCCTCGCCGAGATCGCGCTCGTGAAGTCCAACCAGCTGATGCCGAAGCCCGGCCACCTCAGCTGGGAGGAGGCGGCGGCGCCCGGTCTGGTCAACTCCACCGCGTACCGCCAGCTGGTCTCCCGCAACGGCGCCGGGATGAAGCAGGGCGACAACGTGCTGATCTGGGGCGCGAGCGGCGGTCTCGGCTCGTACGCCACGCAGTTCGCGCTGGCCGGCGGCGCCAACCCGATCTGTGTCGTCTCCTCCCCGGAGAAGGCCGACATCTGCCGCGCCATGGGCGCGGAGGCGGTCATCGACCGCACCGCCGAGGGCTACAAGTTCTGGCAGGACGAGCACACCCAGGACCCGCGCGAGTGGAAGCGCTTCGGCAAGCGCATCCGCGAGCTGACCGGCGGCGAGGATGTCGACATCGTCTTCGAGCACCCGGGCCGCGAGACCTTCGGTGCCTCGGTCTACGTCACCCGCAAGGGCGGCACCATCGTCACCTGTGCCTCCACCTCGGGCTACAACCACGAGTACGACAACCGCTATCTGTGGATGTCCCTGAAGCGGATCATCGGCTCGCACTTCGCCAACTACCGCGAGGCGTGGGAGGCCAACCGGCTGATCGCCAAGGGCAAGATCCACCCCACCCTCTCCAAGGTCTACTCCCTGGAGGAGACCGGCCAGGCCGCCTACGACGTGCACCGCAACCTGCACCAGGGCAAGGTCGGCGTGCTCGCGCTCGCGCCCGAGGAGGGCCTCGGCGTGCGCGACCACGAGATGCGGGCCAGGCACCTCGACGCGATCAACCGTTTCCGCGACGTCTGAGAGATCCGGAACCCCGAAGCCCCCTGATCCGCGATCCCCGATCCGCGATCCGAGACCCCTGATCCGAGATCCGCGACCCCTGATCCGAGATCCGAACCGAAACCGGGACCACAGATGACAGAGCGCCAGAAGGACCGGCCGTGGCTCATGCGGACGTACGCCGGCCACTCCACGGCCGAGGCGTCCAACGAGCTGTACCGGCGCAACCTCGCCAAGGGCCAGACCGGCCTCTCGGTCGCGTTCGACCTGCCCACGCAGACCGGCTACGACCCCGACCACGTCCTCGCCCGCGGCGAGGTCGGCCGGGTCGGGGTGCCCGTCTCGCACCTCGGTGACATGCGGCGGCTGTTCCAGGACATCCCCCTGGAGCAGATGAACACCTCGATGACGATCAACGCCACCGCCATGTGGCTGCTGGCGCTCTACCAGGTGGTCGCCGAGGAGCAGGGCGCGGACGTCACCCAGCTCCAGGGCACCACGCAGAACGACATCGTGAAGGAGTACCTGTCGCGCGGGACGCACGTCTTCCCGCCCGGCCCGTCGCTCCGTCTCACGACGGACATGATCGCGTACACGGTCAACCACATCCCGAAGTGGAACCCGATCAACATCTGCAGCTACCACCTGCAGGAGGCGGGGGCCACGCCGGTCCAGGAGATCGCGTACGCGATGTCCACGGCGATCGCCGTCCTCGACGCGGTCCGTGACTCCGGTCAGGTGCCCGAGGAGCGTTTCGGCGAGGTCGTCGCCCGGATCTCGTTCTTCGTGAACGCCGGTGTCCGGTTCGTCGAGGAGATGTGCAAGATGCGCGCCTTCGGCCGCATCTGGGACCGTGTCACCCGGGAGCGGTACGGCATCGAGGACGCCAAGCAGCGCCGTTTCCGGTACGGCGTGCAGGTCAACTCGCTCGGTCTGACCGAGGCCCAGCCGGAGAACAACGTCCAGCGGATCGTCCTGGAGATGCTGGCCGTCACCCTCTCCAAGGACGCCCGCGCCCGGGCCGTCCAGCTCCCGGCGTGGAACGAGGCGCTCGGTCTGCCGCGTCCCTGGGACCAGCAGTGGTCGCTCCGTATCCAGCAGGTGCTCGCCCACGAGTCGGACCTGCTGGAGTACGAGGACATCTTCGCCGGCTCGCACGTCATCGAGGCCAAGGTGGACGCCCTGGTCGAGGAGTGCCTGGCCGAGATCGAGCGGATCCAGGAGATGGGCGGTGCGATGGCCGCCGTCGAGTCCGGCTATCTGAAGGCGCAGCTGGTCTCCTCGCACGCCGAGCGGCGGGCCCGGATCGAGTCCGGCGAGGAGAAGATCGTCGGCGTCAACATCTTCGAGACGACCGAACCGAACCCGCTCACCTCGGACCTGGACACCGCGATCCAGACCGTCGACCCGGCCGTCGAGGCCCGAGTGGTGGCCGGTCTCGGCACCTGGCGGGACACCCGCTACCAGCCGCCGTTCAACCACCCGCGCCCGTGCAAGGCGCTGGAGCGGCTGAAGGAGGCGGCGAAGGGCACCGGCAACCTCATGGAGGCGACCCTGGAGTGCGCCCGCGCCGGTGTCACGACCGGCGAGTGGGCCGGGGCGCTGCGCGAGGTCTTCGGCGAGTTCCGCGCGCCGACCGGGGTGTCGTCCGCTCCGGTGGCCGTGCCGGCCGAGGAGGGCTCGCCGCTCGCCGAGGTGCGCCGGCGGGTCGACGCGACCGCGCGGGACCTCGGGGTCGGCAAGCTCCGCTTCCTGGTGGGCAAGCCGGGCCTGGACGGGCACTCCAACGGCGCCGAGCAGATCGCCGTTCGGGCCCGTGACGCCGGGTTCGAGGTGGTCTACCAGGGCATCCGGCTGACGCCGGCGCAGATCGTGGACGCCGCCCTGGAGGAGGATGTGCACGCGGTCGGTCTGTCGATCCTCTCCGGTTCGCACTCCCGGCTCGTCCCGGACGTCCTCGACCGGCTGCGGGAAGCGGGCGCGGCGGACATCCCGGTCGTCGTCGGCGGGATCATCCCGAACGCCGACGCCGCGGAGCTCCGCGCGGCCGGAGTGGCCGCCGTCTTCACCCCGAAGGACTTCGGTATCACCGGGATCATCGGACGTATCGTCGACGAGATCCGCAAAGCCAACCAGCTCAGCCCCCTCGAACGCACGGAGGTCCCCGCATGACCACGCCCTCTTCCCCTGTGAACCGGCTGCGCCCGCGCCGCTCGTGCCTGGCGGTGCCCGGCTCCAACCCGCGCTTCCTGGAGAAGGCCCAGGGCCTCGCCGCCGACCAGGTCTTCCTGGACCTGGAGGACGCCTGCGCGCCGCTGGCGAAGCCGGAGGCCCGGCACACCATCGTGAAGTTCCTCAACGAGGGCGACTGGACCGGCAAGACGCGGGTCGTGCGGGTCAACGACTGGACGACCCACTGGACGTACCGTGACGTCGTCACCGTCGTCGAGGGCGCCGGCCAGAACCTCGACTGCATCATGCTGCCGAAGGTGCAGAGTGCCGAGCAGATCGTGGCGCTCGACCTGCTGCTCACGCAGATCGAGAAGACCATGGGCTTCGAGGTCGGCAAGATCGGCATCGAGGCGCAGATCGAGAACGCCCAGGGTCTGATCAACGTGAACGCGATCGCGCAGGCCTCGCAGCGGGTCGAGACCATCATCTTCGGCCCGGCCGACTTCATGGCCTCGATCAACATGAAGTCGCTGGTCGTGGGCGAGCAGCCGGCCGGTTACCCGGCGGACGCGTACCACCACATCCTGATGAGCATCCTGATGGCCGCCCGGGCCAACAACCTCCAGGCGATCGACGGCCCCTACCTCCAGATCCGCAACCAGGAGGGCTACCGCGCGGTCGCGCGGCGCGCCGCCGCCCTCGGTTTCGACGGCAAGTGGGTGCTGCACCCGGACCAGGTCGCCGCGGCGAACGAGATCTTCTCGCCCTCGCAGGAGGACTTCGACCACGCGGAGCTCATCCTCGACGCGTACGACTACCACACGTCCGAGGCGGGCGGGAAGAAGGGCTCGGCGATGCTCGGCGACGAGATGATCGACGAGGCCTCCCGCAAGATGGCGCTGGTGATCTCCGGCAAGGGCCGGGCCGCCGGAATGCAGCGCACCAGCTCGTTCGAACTGCCCGATTCGGAAAAGAAGGCGGAGGCCTGATCGTCATGCAGTTCGGCCGTACCTACGAAGAATTCGAGATCGGCGCCGTCTACAAGCACTGGCCCGGAAAGACGGTCACCGAGTACGACGACCATCTCTTCTGTCTGCTGACGATGAACCACCATCCGCTGCACATGGACGTGAATTACGCGGAGAACACGACGGACTTCAAGAAGAACGTCGTCGTCGGCAACTACATCTACTCGCTGCTGCTCGGCATGTCCGTGCCGGACGTCTCCGGCAAGGCCATCGCGAACCTGGAGGTCGAGTCGCTGCGGCACGTGGCGCCGACCTTCCACGGCGACACGATCTACGGCGAGACCACGGTCCTCGACAAGACGCCGTCGCGGTCGAAGAGCGACCGGGGCATCGTTTACGTCGAGACCAAGGGCTACAAGCAGGACGGCACCCTGGTGTGCGTCTTCCGCCGCAAGGTGATGGTCCCGACCGCCGAGTACATCGACGCGCGCGGCGGCGAGCAGCCCGGCCGCCCGGCCTTGAAGGAACAGGGGAAGTAGTCATGGCGCGACTCGCCCAGACGCACGGTCTCACCGACGTCCAGCAGGAGATCGTCTCGACGGTCCGCGCGTTCGTCGACAAGGAGATCATCCCGGTCGCCACGGAGCTGGAACACCGTGACGAGTATCCCCAGCAGATCGTGGACGGGCTCAAGGAGCTCGGTGTCTTCGGTCTGATGATCCCCGAGGAGTACGGGGGTCTGGGTGAGTCGCTGCTCACCTACGCGCTGTGCGTGGAGGAGATCGCGCGCGGCTGGATGTCGGTGTCCGGCATCATCAACACGCACTTCATCGTGGCGTACATGCTCAAGCAGCACGGCACGCAGGAGCAGAAGGACTATTTCCTGCCGCGGATGGCGGCCGGCGAGACGCGCGGCGCGTTCTCGATGTCGGAGCCGGGGCTCGGCTCGGACGTGTCCGCCATCACGTCGAAGGCGGTGAAGGACGGCGACGAGTACGTCCTGAACGGCCAGAAGATGTGGCTGACGAACGGTGGTACGTCCACGCTGGTAGCCGTCCTCGTACGGAGTGACGAAGGCCACCCCGAGGGCACCGCCCCGCACAAGTCGATGACGACCTTCCTGGTGGAGAAGGAGGCCGGCTTCGGCGAGGTCCGGCCGGGGCTCACCATCCCCGGCAAGATCGAGAAGATGGGCTACAAGGGGGTCGACACCACCGAGCTCATCATGGACGGGCTGCGCATTCCGGCCGATCGGGTGCTCGGCGGGGTCACCGGCCGAGGGTTTTACCAAATGATGGACGGCGTGGAGGTCGGCCGCGTCAATGTGGCGGCCCGTGGCTGTGGTGTCGCACAGCGTGCCTTCGAGCTGGGTGTCCAGTATGCCCAGCAGCGTCACACTTTCGGCAAGCAGATCGCCCAGCACCAGGCGATCCAGTTCAAGCTGGCCGAGATGGCTACCAAGGTCGAGGCCGCCCATGCCATGATGGTGAATGCAGCACGCAAAAAGGACTCCGGGGAGCGAAACGACCTCGAAGCGGGCATGGCGAAGTACCTCGCCTCCGAGTACTGCAAGGAAGTCGTCGAGGACGCGTTCCGCATCCACGGCGGTTACGGGTTCTCGAAGGAGTACGAGATCGAGCGCCTCTACCGCGAGGCACCCATGCTGCTGATCGGCGAAGGCACCGCCGAGATCCAGAAAATGATCATTGGTCGTCGACTGCTCGAGGAGTACCGATTCCAGGGCTGATTGTCCCTTTCGAGTCGGTTTGGCCGCGAAGAAGATCACACCCTGTGTTCGTCTTCCGGCCGCCGACTCGGCTTCTGGCTTGCCCAGTTGCGGCCCGCAACCGATAGCATCGGCGGTAAAAGCCGCCGTCCCCCCGTTGCCAGTGCGGCCTCATCCGCTACGAAGGTCATCCATGCCCCACAGCCAAACCTCTGCACACCGCGACCGCCTCAAGGGCGTGCGCATCGCACGCGGAGCATCGCCGTGGCTTCTGCCGACCGTCGCCACCGCGGCGCTCAGCCTCGCGCGCTCCCGCAAGTCGAAGCGTGCCGCGGCCATCGCCGTCCCGACCACCGCTCTCGCGGCCGGCATGCTGTGGTTCTTCCGCGACCCCGAGCGAGAGATCGCGTCGGGCCGGGTCATCTCGCCCGCCGACGGCGTGGTGCAGAGCATCATGCCCTGGAAGGACGGCCGCACCCGCGTCGCGATCTTCATGAGCCCGCTGAACGTCCACGTCAACCGCGCCCCGCTGGCGGGCACGGTGACGTCCGTGGAGCACGTCCCCGGTGGCTTCGTGCCGGCGTTCAACAAGGAGAGCGAGAACAACGAGCGGGTCGTCTGGCACTTCGACACCGAGCTCGGCGACATCGAGATGGTGCAGATCGCGGGCGCCGTGGCGCGCCGCATCGTGCCGTACATCCCGCAGGGGACGAAGGTCGAGCAGGGTGACCGGATCGGCCTCATCCGCTTCGGCTCGCGCGTCGACATCTACCTCCCGGAGGGTGTCGAGGTCGCCGTCGAGGTCGGCCAGGCCACGACCGCGGGGGTGACTCGCATTGACCGTGATTGATCCTGATACACGGGCGGCCGACTGGGCCGCCGACGGCACGGCGGAGTCCGCCGACGAGGCCGAGGAGATGCCGCTGTCGATGAGGCTGTCCATAGCGGACGCCCTCACGCTCGGCAACGCCACGTGCGGCTTCATGGCGGTGTACTTCACCACCACCGGCATCCTCATCCCGCACCTCACCGGCAACGGTGTGGAAAGCGGCATGGCGCGGCACTCCGCCGCGACCGCCGTGATCCTGATGCTGTGCGCGGCGATCTTCGACCTGTGCGACGGGCTCGTGGCGCGCAAGCTGCGCAGCTCGCCGATGGGTGCCGAGCTCGACAACCTGTCGGACCTGATCAGCTTCGGTCTGGCGCCGGCGTACTTCGTGCTCGTGTACGGCATGGTCGCCGACGACGCGCACCAGAAGGTCTCGGCCGTGGCCGCGATCGTGGTGCTGCTCGCGGTGGTGCTGAGGCTCGCGCGGTTCTCGTGCGTGACGATGAAGGACGGCATGTTCCAGGGCATGCCGAGCCCGTTCGGCGCGCTCACGGTCGTCTCGATCATCCTGCTCGAGCTGCCGTTCGTACCGACGCTCCTCGCGATCATCGGTACGGCGTGGCTGATGGTGAGCCGGGTCGAGTACCCGAAGCCGCGGGGTGTCCTCGCGGCGGCGATGCTCAGCTGGATCGTCGGCGCGATGGCCATGCTGGCCGCCTGGGCGTTCGACGCCCCCGGCGGTGCGCTGCTGCTCCAGACGGGCTGCGCGCTCCAGGTGGTCCTGGGCGCCGTGATCCCGCTCTTCGCGACGGCCCGGAGGGTGAACACCTTCCGGGGCAACCGGCGCGAGAGCCGGGAGGCCCGCGAGGCCCAGGCCGCGCAGCTGCGGTAAGGCCGCGGTCGGTACGAGGGACAGCCGAAAGGGCCCCGGACGCTTGAAGCGTCCGGGGCCCTTTCGCGTGCGGGGCGGGAGGGTGCGGGGGCGTCCGGGCGGGCGCTTCCCGAGCGGGCTCGGGTGTACGGGGCTCAGCCCAGCCGCTTGTAGTACAGCGTCGTCGGGCGCAGCGTGCCCGACGGGTCCGCCGCGAAGTCAGGGATGGTGCCGGCGGCGGTCCAGCCGGCCGTGCGATAGAGCGTCTCGGCGGGGCTGTCGGTCCGGGTGTCGAGGACGAGCAGGGTCAGGCCCGCGGCCGCGGCGTGCGTCTCCGCCGCGTCGAGCAGCCGGCGCCCGAGGCCGTGCCCCCGGGCGTCGCGGTGGACGACGAGGCGGGCGATCTCGCCGCGGTGGCGGCCGTTCGGCTTGTCGTCACGGACGAGGGTGACGGCGCCCAGGACGCACCCCGCGGGGTCGAGGGCCGCCCAGACGTCCCGTAGCCCTGCCACACCTGTCCACCAGGAGGCGGCCTCCGAGGGCTCCAGGGGCGCCAGGAAGCCGACGGAGGCTCCGTCGGCCACGGCATCCACCAGGAGGGCGGCGAGGCCGTCCAAGGCTCTCTCGCGGACCTCCTCGGAGGTGCAGAGGGTGATCGTGATGTCGTTCATGCGCGCGAGCCTCGCATGGGCGTGTCCCGCGCGCGTTACGTCAGGAAGTCGCGCGCGATCTCGGCCGCGACCCGCTCCAGCAGTGGTCCCGCGTTCGGGATGGACTTCGCCGGGTCCGGCTCCAGGTCCGTGAGCGGGTAGGCGCGGCGGATGCCCATCGCGCCCAGCGCCTCGGGCGCGAGGGCGAGTCGTCCGCAGACCGCGACGACCTCCTTGCCGGCGGCGCGGGCGGCCTCGGCGACGCCCGCCGGGGCCTTGCCGTGCGGGGTCTGCTCGTCGAGGGAGCCTTCGCCGGTGATCACGAGGGTGGCGCGGGCAAGGGCGGGGGCGAAGCCGAGGACGTCGAGCATCAGCTCGATGCCGGGGCGGAAGCGCGCGCCGAGCAGCAGCGCGCCGTACCCGATGCCGCCCGCACCGCCCGCGCCGGGCGCCGCGGCGAGATCGGCGGCCTTCGGGCCGATCGCCTCTTCGAGCACGCGCGCGTAGTGCGCGAGGGCCGCGTCGAGAGTGGCGACGTCGTCCGGTGTGGCGCCCTTCTGCGGCCCGTACACCGCCGCACAGCCCTTGGGGCCGGTCAGCGGGTTGTCGACGTCGCTCGCGAGGACGAGGTCCACGGCGGCCAGGCGCGGGTCGACGCCGGAGAGGTCGGCGGAGGCCAGCCGCGCGAGCGCGCCGCCGCCGGGGCCGACCGGTTCGCCCTCCGCGTCGCGCAGGACCGCGCCGAGTGCGGTGAGCATCCCGGAGCCGCCGTCGGTGGTGGCGCTGCCGCCGACGCCGAAGACGAGGGTCGTGGCCCCGGCGTCGAGGGCCGCGCGCAGCAGCTCGCCGGAGCCGAACGTGGTGGCGGTGAGCGGCGCGAACACCCCGGGCGGCAGCAGCTGGAGGCCGGATGCCTCCGCCATCTCGACCACCGCCGTCGTCCCGCGCAGCGCGAACGCGGCGGTGACGGGCGTGCCGAGCGGCCCGGTCACGGTGACCTCGCGCCGTTCGAATCCGGCCGCCACGGCCGCCGCCACCGTCCCGTCACCGCCGTCGGCGACGGGCAGCGTCTCGACGTCGAGCCCCGGCAGGACCCGCCGCAGCCCCGCCGCGACCCGCTCGGCGACCTGCACCGCCGTGAGCGAGCCCTTGAACTTGTCGGCCGCGACCAGCACCCGTACGGCCCCGGTCACCGTTCCGTCCGTCATCGCACATCCCTTGCTTCCGGTGCTTCCGGTGCTTCCGAACAGGCGGTCGCGCCGCCGCCGACCCTATCGGCGGCGGAAGACGGCGTGCCACCGCCCGGAATCGCCACATTTTTCCCCATAGTGGGGCTCCATGAGCACGGAACCGACGGGCCCGCCCTCCGCGCACGAGCCGAACCCGCACTTCGACCACAACACCGCCGCCGACGACGGCACCGGGCGCCCCGGTGGCCCCGGCGGCTCTCCGGACGCCCGCCCCGACACGAAGGTCATCGTCATCGGAATGGCCGTCGTCGTCGGCCTGGTCGGCTGGGCGGCCCTCGGCAAGACGTCCTTCGACTCCGCCTCCTCCGCGGCGCTCGGCTGGGTGCTGGCCAACTTCGCCTGGCTGTTCGTGTCCGCCGCCGACGTCTTCCTGGTGCTGTGTCTGGTGATCGCGGTGAGCCGCTTCGGCCGTATCCGGCTCGGCGCCGACGACTCCGAGCCGGAGTTCACGAACCTGGCGTGGATCGCGATGATGTTCAGCGCCGGGATGGGCATCGGCCTGATGTTCTACGGGGTCGGGGAGCCGCTCCAGCACTTCCTGACCCCGCCGCCGGCCTCCGGCGTCGCCCCGCGCACGGGCGACGCGGCCCGTACCGCCCTGGAGTACTCCTTCTTCCACTGGACCTTCACCCCGTGGGCGATCTACGGCATCACCGGTCTCGCCCTCGCCTACGCGGGCTTCCGCAAGGGCCGCGGCAACACCCTCAGCTCCGCCTTCGTCCCGCTCCTCGGCCGGCGCCGGGCGGCCTCCTGGCCGGGCCGGGCGATCGATCTGCTGGCCGTCTTCGCGACCGTCTTCGGCACCGCCACCAGCCTCGGCCTGGGCGCGCTCCAGGTGGCGGAGGGTCTGCACCTCACCGCGGGGGTGAAGGACTCCACGGCCACCGAGCTGCTGATCATCCTGGTGCTCTCGGCGGCGTTCGTGCTGTCCGCCTTCTCCGGGCTGAACAAGGGGGTGAAGTGGCTGTCCACCATGAACGTCGTGCTCGCCGCCGCGTTGGCGGCCTTCGTCTTCGTGATCGGTCCGACCGTCTACATCCTCGACACGATCCCCGCCTCCCTCGGCGGCTATCTGCACGATCTGCTGCCGATGGCGAGCCGCACCGGAGCCTTCTCGGACCGGGCCTGGCTGGGCGCCTGGACGATCTTCTACTGGGCGTGGTGGCTGTCCTGGGCCCCGTTCGTCGGCACCTTCATCGCCCGTATCTCGCATGGCCGGACCGTCCGCGAGTTCCTCGCCGGGGTGCTGCTCGTCCCGTCCGGGGCGACCGTGATCTGGTTCTGCGTCATGGGCGGCACCGCGATCCGGCTGGAGTCGACGGGGGCCGCCGACCTGGCGAGCTCGGTCAAGGACGGGGCGGAGGCATCCCTGTTCGCGATGCTCGACGCGCTGCCGATCGGCACGGTCACCTCGTACGTGGCGATGCTGCTGGTCATGACGTACTTCGTGACCAGCGCCGACTCGGCCTCGCTGGTGATGGGCTCGCTCACCAGCCGGGGCGCGCTGCATCCGCCGACCTGGCTGGTGGTCGTCTGGGGTGTGCTGATGGCCGCCGTCGCGGCCGTCCTGCTCGTCGCGGGCGGGCTGAGTTCGTTGCAGACGGCGACGATCCTGGTCGCCCTGCCGTTCGTCCTGGTGATGCTGGCGCTGTGCTGGGCACTCCTCAAGGAGCTGCGCGAGGACCCGGGCGCGGGCTCCGCCCGGCACCCCGCGCTGCACGGCGTACGGGACGCGGTGCGCGCGATGGTGGGCGAGGCGATCACCGAGCGGGGAGTGACGCGGCATCAACGACTGCGCCGGGCGGCGCGGTCCCGTACCGAGGGGACCCAGGGGGACGAGCGGACGGCCGGGGGCAAGGACGGCGGAGACGAGGGGCCGGGCTCGGGAGGGGACGCGTACTGAGGGCCGAGGGCGCTCGGAGGGGGCGGACGGTGACGGTGGGCAGTGGCGGTGGTCCGACAGTGCGTCGGCGAGGGGCCCGCCGGTACGGGTACGTCGGTGGCGGTCCGCCGGTGCGTCGGCGCGCGGCTCGGCCGCGCATTCGGTAGACCGGTGCCATGGGCCTGCTCAAGCACAGCGAACTCGCCGACCGGATCCTCGGCGGCTGGACGGGGCGGATCGCCGGGAACATGCTCGGCAAGCCGGTGGAGTGCGGCGAGCACTGGACGCCCGAGCGGATCGACGCCTATCTGCGGCTGACCGGCGCTCTGCCGCTCACCGACTATCTGCCCGCGCCGCCCGCGGCCGGCGCCGACGGCTTCGAGCTGCGCCCGGAGTGGCCGCAGTGTGTCCGGGGGCGGATCAACGGCAGCTGCCGGGACGACGACATCGACTACTCGATCCTCGGGCTGCACCTGCTGGAGACCCGGGGCTTCTCGTTCACCACCGAGCAGGTCGGCAAGGCGTGGCTGCAGCGGCTGCCGTACCTGCGGACGTACACGGCGGAGCGGGTCGCGTACCGCAATCTGGCGAACGGTCTGAAGCCGCCGCTGACCGCCACGTACGACAACCCCCACCAGGAGTGGATCGGCGCGCTGATCAGGGCGGACGTATACGGCTGGACCTCGCCGGGCGATCCGCGCCGGGCCGCCGCGCTCGCCCGCCGCGACGCGGTCCTGTCCCATACGGGCAACGGTGTGTACGGGGCGATGTGGGCGGCGGCGCTGGTGGCCGCCGCGTTCACCGCACCCGACGTCCGCACCGCGCTGACGGCCGCCCTGGAGCGGATCCCGGCGAGCGCCCGGCTCGCCCGGACCGTACGGCACACGATGGCCCTGCACGAGGCGGGCGTCGAGTGGTCCGAGGCGCTGGCGGAGATGGCGGAGCGGACCGCCGGGCTCGGCTGGATCCATGTGGTGCCGAACGCGGCGGTGCTGACGGCCGGGCTGCTGTACGGGGACGGGGACTTCAGCGCCACCGTGGGACTGACCGTGCGCGGCGGCCTGGACACCGACTCCAATGGCGCGACGGCCGGATCGGTCGCGGGTGTGCTGTGCGGGGCGTCGGGGATCCCGGCGCAGTGGTCGGAACCGTTGCAGGACCGGGTGCGCAGCGCGGTCACCGGCTTCGACCGGATCAAGATCAGCGAACTGGCGGACCGGACGGTGCGGCTGGCTACGCTGACGGGATGACGACCTCCGGCGCCACTCCCGCCCCCGACGCCTCGTCCGAGGCTTCCTCCGATGCCTCCTCCGGTTCGGAATCCGGTTCCGGATCCGGCACCGGATCCGGTAGCGCTTCCGGCGCGGTCACCGACTACGCCACGTACATCGCGGGCCTGCCCCGGGTCCTGGCCGCCGCGGCCACGGTCTTCCGGGACGAAGGCGGCCGGGTGCTGATCGTCGAGCCGAACTACCGGGAGGGCTGGACCCTGCCGGGCGGCACGGTCGAGGCCGACACCGGCGAGACTCCGCGCCAGGCCGCGCGGCGCGAGACGGCCGAGGAGATCGGTCTCGACCTGGCACCGGGCCCGCTGCTCGCGGTCGACTGGGTGCACGGGGCGGCGCGGCCGCCGCTGGTGGCGTACGTGTACGACGGCGGGGTGCTCACGGAGGAACGGTTCGCCGCGATCCGGCTCCAGGCGGAGGAGCTGGACTCCTGGAAGCTGGTCGGGCGGGCGGACCTGGCCGGCTATCTCCCCGGCCCTCTCTGTCTGCGGGTCCACGCGGCCCTCGACGCCCTGGCGGCGGGGCGCGGCCCGGTGGAGCTGGAGGACGGGCGCATGGCGCGGTGACCGGCGGGCCTCCGGCGTGGGCGACCCGGATGGTGGTCGGTGTCTGGGTGGCGGGGCTGCTGATCGGCACCGTGACCCATGTCGGCGACCTGCTGTCCCACGGCCTCTTCCCGCACGCGTCCTTCGCGCCGAAATGGCTGAACCTCTACTGGTCGGCGCTGGCGGTGCTCGACCCGCTGACCGCCGTTCTGCTGCTGCGGGGGCGCCGGGTGGGCGCAGATCTGCTGGTCGTGGTGATGGCGACCGATCTGGCGGCGAACCTGTACGCCGTATACGGGCCGCTCGGCAGCTCGGTCGGCGAGCAGGGCGGACTCCAGCGGCTGCTGGCCTTCGGGCTGTTCGTGTTCGCCACGGCACCGTGGGTACGGGGCGGGCTGCGCGGGCCGAAGGCCCTGTACGGGCGGGGCGCGGTGGAGTCCGGGCCGGTGCGCTGAGCGGGGGTGCCTGGGCAGGGCGGCCACTGGTCCATCCGTTCGCGGATGGTGTCCGGGCCTGCCTAAGGTCGGCATATGACCATGGTCGCGATTCTCACGGGCGCCGGAATATCCACCGACTCGGGTATCCCGGACTACCGCGGGCCCAACGGTTTGTGGCGCCGTGATCCGGAGGCCGAGCGGCTCGTCACGTACGGCCCCTACATGTCCGACCCGGAGATCCGCCGCCGGTCGTGGCGGATGCGGCTGGACGGGCCGGTCCTGACCGCGCGGCCGAACGCGGCGCACCTGGCCATCGCCGCGTACGAGAAGACCGGCAACGCGCTGCGGGTCATCACGCAGAATGTCGACGGGCTGCACCAGGCCGCCGGGCTGCCCGCGCGCAAGGTGTACGAACTGCACGGTTCGGCGCGGTCGGTGGTCTGTACGGCGTGTCACGCGAGGTCGTCGATGGCCGAGGCGCTGGAGCGGGTGAAGGCCGGCGAGACGGATCCGCCGTGTCTGGTGTGCGGCGGAATCCTGAAGTCGGCGACGGTCATGTTCGGCGAGCGGCTCGATCCGGACGTGCTCGGGCAGGCTCTGGCGGTCGCGAAGGCGGCGGAGGTGTTCCTCGTCGTCGGCAGCAGCCTCCACGTGGAGCCCGCCGCTTCGCTCGCGGGTATCGCGGCCGAGGGCGGTGCCCGGCTGATCATCGTGAACGCCGAGCCGACCCCGTACGACCCGCTCGCGGACGAGATCGTGCGCGAGCCGATCGGCACCGCGCTGCCGGCCCTGCTCGACCGGCTGCGGTAGCGGCGGGCGGGGCCGGCAGGGGTGGAATCCGGCCGGCAGGGGACGGGACCATGCCGCTGGAGCTCACATCGTGTTGACGATGAGTCCGATGTGCGTGAAGTAGTTGAGCCCCCCGAACAGCAGGAACGCGAGGCCCGCCAGCGCCCAGCACACACCGGCCACCCAGGCCACCGCGCCGCCCCGGCGGCGCAGCACCCAGGGGAAGAGCACCGCGCCGACGCCGGTGAGCACGTACAGGCCGGACATGAAGCTGGCCTCCAGCATCGGGTGGTCGGCGAACTGCCCCGAGATGGGCTCCTCGGGCGGCGCGGCGAACAGGGTGTAGCGCCAGCCCGCCGCCGCGATCCCGAAGCAGGCCAGTCCGAGCCCGAAGACCAGCAGCGAGACGGGCGCGGCCAGGGCCGCGACCGCGCGTCCTCGGTCCACCCCCGAGCTGACGACCCCGCCGCGCTTCCAGAGGAAGAACGCGGCGAAGAGCAGCAGCACGCCGAAGCCGAGGGCGGGCTCGCCGAAGATGATGTTGTCGAAGGGGAAGCCCTGGCCGGCCAGCGGCCAGGTCAGCGTCATGTGCAGGCCGGTCGCGAAGAGGATCAGGCCCAGCGTGCCGAAGCCCATCGCCCAGGCGTCGGGCACCACGGGACGATCCGTCAGGAGCATCCACCCGAGGGCGACGACGAGCAGCAGTCCCGCCCCGGCGCAGAGCGACATGATGGTGTTGTAGGTGGGCATCTTCGCCCAGTCGATCTTCAGTCCGGCGGCGAGGAGCAGCGGTGTCGTCGTGTTCACGGCGCGACCGTAGGGGCGCGCGTACCCCGGGAGGGGTGCTCTTCCACGCGCGCCTGCCGAAGATCCACCGATCGGAGCAGCGAATGCGCCGGCCGGTTCGTCCGTAGGCGCTAGAAAAGCGTCTCGTCGGCGGTCTGTTCTCCCGCCTCGAAGGCGAGCAGCCGGCGCTTGCGGTCGAGACCGCCGCCGTAGCCGGTGAGGCTGCCGCCCGCGCCGATCACCCGGTGGCAGGGGACGACGATGCCCACCGGGTTCTTGCCGTTGGCGAGGCCGACGGCGCGGGAGGCGGCGGGGTTGCCGAGGGCCTCGGCGAGTTCGCCGTACGTCCGGGTCTCCCCGTACGGGATGAGCCGCAGCTGCTCCCACACCCGGAGCTGGAACGGGGTGCCGACGAGGTGCAGCGGCAGGTCGAACTCGGTGAGTTCGCCGGCGAAGTACGCGTCGAGCTGGCGGACGGCCTCGGTGAAGGGGCGTGGGTCGGAGGTGCCGAAGGTCTCCTCGGGCGGGCGGTGGCGCTGGCCGGTCATGTGGATGCGGCTGAGCACGCCGTCGACCGCGACCAGGGTCAGCGGGTCGTAGGGGCTGTCGACGACCGTGTGCCGGATGGTGGACGTCATGGGGGTGGTTCCTTACGCGGGGAGGTGGTTGATCGGGTGGTCGTCGGTGGCCCACAGGTACTGGACGGCGTACGCGCGCCAGGGCCGCCAGCGGGCGGCGCGCGCGGTGAGGGCGGCCGGGGTGGCGGGCAGTCCGAGGCCCTGGGCGGCGCGGCGGACGCCGAGGTCGCCGGGGAGGAAGGCGTCGGGGTCGCCGAGCGCCCGCATGGCGATGATCCCGGTGGTCCACGGGCCGAAGCCGGGCAGGGCGGCGAGCCGGGCGACGGCCTCTTCCGTGTCGGTCCCGGGGCCGAGGGCGAGGGTGCCGTCGGCGAGGGCGGTGACCAGGGTGAGCAGGGTGGTACGGCGGCTGCGGGGCAGCGCGAGGGTGTCGGGGTCGAGGCCGGCGAGCGTGCCGGGGCCCGGGAAGAGATGGGTGAGGCCGCCCTCGGGGTCGTCGACGGGGGTGCCGTGCGCGGTGACGAGGCGGGCGGCGTGGGTACGGGCGGCGGCAGTGGACACCTGCTGGCCGAGGACGGCCCGTACGGCGAACTCGGCGGCGTCCACGGTGCGCGGCACCCGCCGTCCGGGCGCGGCGTCCACGAGGGGCGCGAGCAGCGGATCGGCGCGCAGCCGCTCGTCGACGGCGACGGGGTCGGCGTCGAGGTCGAGCAGGCGGCGGCAGCGGTTGATGGCGCGGGTGAGGTCGCGCGGGTCGGTGAGCGAGAGCCGGCACAGGATGTGGTCGGGGCGCGGGGTGAGGGCGACGATGCCGTGCCCGTAGGGGAGGCTCAGGGTTCTGCGGTAGGCGCCGTCGCGCCACTCCTCGACGCCGGGGACGGCGGTGGCGGCGAGGTGGCCGAAGAGGTTCGAGGGGTTCAGCGGGGCGCGGAACGGCAGCCGGAGGGTGATCGTGCCGGGGGTGGCCGACGGGGCGGCGGGGCGGCCGCGGGAGGCGCGGGCGCGCAGTTCACCGGGGGTGAGCGCGAAGACCTCGCGGACGGTGTCGTTGAAGGCGCGGATGGAGGCGAACCCGGCCGCGAAGGCGATCTCCGCCATCGGCAGCGGGGTGGTCTCGACGAGGACGCGCGCGGTCTGGGCGCGCTGGGCGCGGGCGAGGGCGAGCGGGCCGGCGCCGAGTTCGGCGAGGAGCTGGCGTTCGATCTGGCGGGTCGAGTAGCCGAGCCGGGCGGCGAGCCCGGGAACGCCCTCGCGGTCGACGACACCGTCCTGGATGAGCCGCATGGCGCGGGCGACGGTGTCGGCGCGGGCGTCCCACTCGGGGGATCCCGGGCTGGTGTCGGGACGGCAGCGTTTGCAGGCGCGGAATCCGGCGCGCTGGCAGGACGCGGCGGTGGGGTGGAACTCCATGTTCTCGGGCTTGGGCGGGACGACGGGGCAGCTGGGACGGCAGTAGATCCGAGTGGTGCGGACGGCGGTGAAGAAGACGCCGTCGAACCGGGCGTCCTTCGACTGGACGGCCCGTACGCAGCGCTCGGTGTCGGTGTGCATGCCTCCAGGATCGGCGATCGGGGGTGGGCGGGCTGGCAGAAAAACGACATGGTCGTTCGCCGGATTCCTGGGGGACTGGCGCCGGGTCTTCCTCCGGGTCCTTCCCCGGGTCTTCCCCAGGTCTCCTCCCGGGCCGCGCCTCGCGCCCTGCGCCCTCACCTCATGGCGGCCTCGAAGGCGGCGTATGCCTCGGCGTCGAAGAGGACGAAGCGGACCTCCTGGACGGAGGCCGGGCGGGCGGCCCGCACGGTCTCGACGGCGATCCGGGCGCCGTCGTCCATCGGCCAGCCGTAGATCCCGGTCGAGATCGCCGGGAAGGCGACCGTACGGGCACCCGACTCGTCGGCCACCCGCAGGGATTCGCGGTAGCAGGAGGCGAGCAGCGCGGAGCGGTCCTCGGTGGGGCTGTACACCGGGCCGACGGTGTGGACGACCCGCCGGGCCGCGAGATTCCCGGCGGTGGTGGCGACGGCCTGACCGGTGGCGAGACCGCGCCCGTAGTGGCCGGCCCGGAGCTTGCGGCACGCTTCCAGGATGGCGGGACCACCCCGCCGGTGAATGGCGCCGTCCACTCCTCCGCCGCCGAGGAGGGAGGAGTTGGCGGCGTTGACGATGACGTCGGCGTCCTGGTCGGTGATGTCGCCTCGGACGAGGACCACGGCGGGGGCGGCCGGAGGGGTGACGGGCTGCGGGTTCATCCCCTCATGATCGCGCCCGTGCCTCCGGCGCGCACCGTGTTCGCGCGCGGGGCGACCGGGTACGACGGCGGCCGGGCGCTCCCGCGCGTCGCCCGGGCACTCCGGCGAGCCCGTCGCGTCAGGCCGCTCCCGGCGCGCGCAGGCGCCGCCACACCGCCTTGGCCGCGTTGTGGCCGGACATGCCGTGTACCCCGGGGCCGGGCGGGGTGGCGGAGGAGCAGAGGAAGACCGCCGGGTGCGGGGTGTTGTACGGGAACAGCGACAGCTTGGGGCGCAGGACCAGTTGGAGGCCGCGGGCGGCTCCGCAGGCGATGTCGCCGCCGATGTAGTTGGCGTTGCGCGCGGCGAGTTCGGGCGGACCTGCGGTGGCGCGGGCCAGGATCAGGTCGCGGAAGCCGGGCGCGAAGCGTTCGATCTGCCGCTCGATGGCGTAGGTGAGGTCGCCGCGCCAGCCGTTGGGGACATGGCCGTACGCCCAGAAGACGTGCTTGCCCTCGGGGGCCCGGCCGGCGTCGACGAGGCTGGGCTGGGCGGTGATGAGGAACGGGGCGTCGGGGGCGGTGCCGGAGGATGCCTGGCGCAGCGCGGTGCCGATCTCCCCCGCGCTGGGCCCGACCTGTACGGTGCCGGCCCGGCGGGCGTCCTCGGCGGTCCACGGCACGGGTCCCGACAGGGCGTAGTCGATCTTGAACGCGCTCGCGCCGTACCGGTAGCCGTCGTAGTGGGCGCCGAGCCCGGCGATCCGGGCGAGCGCGGTGGGCGAGGTGTCGAAGACGTACGCACGCGCGGGCGGCAGGTCGTCGAGCCGCTTGACCTCGAAGTCGGTGTGGACGGCGCCGCCGAGGTCCTTCAGATACGCGGCGAGGGCGTCGGAGATCGACTGGGAGCCGCCCCGGGGCAGCGGCCAGCCGACGGCGTGCGCGGCGGCGGCGAAGACCAGCCCGACGGCGCCGGTCGCGAAGCCGTCGAGCGGGGCGATGACATGGCCGACGAGCCCGGCGAACAGGGCGGACGCCTTCGGGTCCTGGAACCGGCTCATCAGCCAGGTCGAGGGCGGCAGTCCGGCGAGCCCGAAGCGGGCGAGCGTGACGGGGTCGCGGGGCAGCGCGGTGGACGGCAGCTGCATGAAGTCGCGCACGAGGCTGTCGAAGCGGTGGACGAACGGGGTGACGAGCCGTCGGTACGCACCGGCGTCGCGCGGCCCGAAGGAGGCCGCGGTCCGCGCGATCGAGCGGGCGAGGACGGCCGCGGTGCCGTCGTCCCAGGGGTGGGCCATCGGCAGTTCGGGGTGCAGCCACTCCAGTCCGTACCGGTCCAGCGGCATCGTGTCGAAGACGGGCGAGCCGGCGCCCAGCGGGTGGACGGCGGAACAGGGGTCGTGCCGGAAACCGGGCAGGGTCAGTTCCTCGGTGCGGGCGCCGCCGCCCACGGTGGACTTCGCCTCGAAGACGGCCACGGAGAAGCCCCGGCGGGCGAGTTCGACGGCGGCGGTCAGCCCGTTGGGCCCCGCCCCCACGATCACGGCATCGAACATCGACGTCACCCTCGGACTCCTCGTGTCGGCCGGCGATCCCTGCCCCCAGGATAGGCCGGACGCCCCTCCGTCCTTGGTCCGGCCCGGCCCGTTCCCCCGCCGCCCCGCGCTCCTCCCGGCCCACCGCTCCGGGGTTCTCACTCTCCGCTCCCGCCTCCGCTCCCCCGTCCCCTCTCCGCTCTACCGCTCGCCCTCCTCCCCCGACATGACAGATCGTCTGGCATATACCGCTGCTCGCGCGTTCCACCCTGGGGCGCGCGCCGGGGCCGGAGTACGCTGGCGGCGTTCGTTCCGACATCCCTTACGGCATTCACCCCGATATCCATCCCTTATTCACTCTTATTCACCCCTATTCATCCCCGTTCATCCCCGACGGGCTGGGAGGCAGGTCCGGTGCACGGCGAGTACAAGATCCCCGGCGGCAAGCTGGTCGTCGTCGATCTCGACGTGGAGGACGGCGCGCTGCGCCGGGTCCGGGTCGCGGGCGACTTCTTCCTGGAGCCGGACGAGGCCATCGAGGCCATCGACGGTGCGCTGGAAGGCGCCCCCGCCGACACCGACGCCGCCGGCCTGGCGGCCCGGATCGACCAGGCGCTGCCGCCGGGCACGCAGATGTACGGCCTGACGACGGAGGGTGTCGGGGTCGCGGTGCGCCGGGCGCTCGCGCACGCCACCGACTGGACCGACTACGACTGGCAGCTGATCCACGAGGCGCCGCAGTCCCCGGCCCTCCACATGGCCCTCGACGAGGTGATCACGGCCGAGGTCGCGGCCGGCCGCCGCCCGCCGACACTGCGGGTCTGGGAGTGGGCCTCCCCCGCCGTGGTGATCGGCAGCTTCCAGTCGCTGCGCAACGAGGTGGACCCGGAGGCCGCCGAGCGGCACGGCATCGAGGTGGTGCGCCGGATCAGCGGCGGCGGCGCGATGTTCATCGAGCCGGGCAACACCATCACGTACTCCCTGTCCGTCCCGGACGCCCTCGTGCAGGGCCTGTCCTTCACCGACAGTTACGCCTACCTCGACGACTGGGTGCTCGGCGCCCTCGGCGACATGGGCGTCAAGGCCTGGTACCAGCCGCTCAACGACATCGCCACCGACGCAGGGAAGATCGCGGGCGCCGCGCAGAAGCGCATGGTCGCGGGCGAGGGCGCGGTGCTGCACCACGTGACGATGGCGTACGACATCGACGCCGACAAGATGACGGAAGTGCTCCGCATCGGCCGCGAGAAGCTCTCCGACAAGGGCACCAAGAGCGCGAAGAAGCGGGTCGACCCGCTGCGCCGGCAGACCGGTCTGCCGCGCGAGGCCGTCATCGAGCGGATGATCGCCTCCTTCCGCTCGCGTTACGGCCTCGCGGAGGGCCGGGTCACCGACGAGGAGATGGCCCTCGCCCGGGAGCTGGCCGGCACCAAGTTCACGACCCCGGAGTGGATCGCGCGGGTGCCGTAGGGGCGGGGCGGCAAGGGGAATGCGTGGCCGCCGGCCGGAGGTGTGGCGGAGTGGGAGCGGGCCGTGGCCGACCACGTTCCCGGCTGGGCTCCACCGTCCGGACGGCCTGACGACCGGACGATCTGATGAGGGGGGCGTGGGGGCTGCGGGGGCCGTGGGTGCCGTTCAGCTGCCCGGCTTCCGCGCCACCAGGTTGAACTCGTTGTACGGGAAGGACTTGCCGACTGCTCGCGGGAACGGGAACGAGTACGTACGCGCGATGTCCAGGCCCATCTTCTCGGCGTGCGTGCGCAGTCCGTCGAAGTCGACGAAGCGGACGTGGGTGGCGTCCGTCCGGTAGCCGGCCTCCTGAGGGCAGATCAGGACGACCGAGCCGCCCGGCTTCACCAGGGGCAGGTACTGCTCCAGGATCGCGTTGCCGAGCGTCTCGTCCATGTGTTCCAGGACGTGCGCGCACAGCAGGCTGTCGAAGGAGCCGGGGCCGCAGTCCGGCGCCGCTTCCAGCTCCTCGGGCGTGTAGGCGGTCAGACCCCGCGCGCGGCAGGTGGCGACGGAGGTGGCGTTGTGGTCCACGCCGACGCTGTCGGGGCCGCAGTTGAGCAGATTGCGGCCGATGCCGCAGCCGACGTCCAGCACGCGCCCGAGACGGAGCCGCTTGAGGTTCCAGCGGTAGGGGGCCTGGGTGGGCAGGAAGCGTTTGATCCCCGAACTCTCCAGCCGGGTCAGCCGCTGGGTGTAGTCGGAGGATTCCGTGCCGGACATCGACAACCGCCTTTGTGTGGTGCACTGGTGCAGGTGTTCCGCGTCGCGTGAGCGTCGCCGAGGCTACGACATGCGGACGGCGAGGGTAAAGCACCGCCACCCGCCCCGGCCCGGCCGTCGCCGAGGCCGTTGGCGCCACCTCCGTCACGGCCCCGGCCGCGGGTGATGCCCTCGCCGCGGGCGTATCACCCTCCCGTGCCGGCGGTCCGGGCGCGCCGGGCCATGAGGGAGACGTACACCAGCATCGAGGCGACCAGCCCGACCGCCCAGCCGTAGTCGGCGAGGGGCTTGAGGAACGGGATCAGGCCGGCCTCGGGGAACGGCCCGCTGCCGGGGGCCGAATGCGAGCCGCCCACCGCGAGCACCCCGCCCGCGGCGAAGGCGAGGACGGCCGCCGGATTCCAGCCACCCCGGTACCAGTAGGGGCCGTCGACCCGGTAGAGCCCGGCGAGGTCGAGGACGGTGCGGCGCACCAGCCAGTAGTCGGCGATGAGGATCCCGGCGACCGTACCGAGCAGACCGCCGACCAGTCCGAGCCAGGTGAAGATGTACAGCTCGGGTGTGGAGGTGAGCTTCCACGGCATGATGACGACCCCGACGACCCCGGTGATCAGCGCGCCCCGGCGGAAGTCGATCCGCCCGGGGGCCAGATGGGCGAGGTCGTACGCGGGCGAGACGACGTTCGCCGCGATGTTCACCGAGATGGTCGCGACCAGGACCGTCACCAGCGCGAAGAGCAGACCGAAGACGCTGTCGGTCTTGGCGGCGAGCGCGACCGGGTCCCAGACCGGCGCCCCGTACACCGCCTGCGAGCCTGAGGTGACGAGCACCGAGAGCAGCGCGAAGAGCGTCATCGTGGTCGGCAGACCGAGGGCCTGACCCAGGAACTGGGCGCGCTGCCCCGCGCCGAAGCGGGTGAAGTCGGGGATGTTGAGGCTGAGGGTGGCCCAGAAGGCGATCATGCCCATGAGGGCGGGGAAGAAGACCCGCCAGAAGCCGGGACCCCAGCCGAGCGCGGACGGTTGATCGAGGAGGGGGCCGAGTCCGCCCGCCTTGACGGTGATCCACCCGAGCAGCACCACCGCGCCGACGATGACGAAGGGCGCGGCCCAGTTCTCGAAGCGGCGCAGCGCGTCCATGCCCCGGTGGATGATGGCCAGTTCGAGGGCCCAGAACAGGCCGAAGCAGAGCCACAGGGTCCACGGCTGGCCGGCGATCCGGGCGGCCTCGCCCCAGTGGCCGCCGAACACCTTGTCCAGCAGGACGAAGATGCCCTGGCCGCCGATCCAGGTCTGGATGCCGAACCAGGCGCATGCGACACCCGCCCGCACCAGCGCGGGCAGGTTGGCGCCGCGCAGGCCGAAGGAGGCGCGGGCGAGCACGGGGAAGGGGATGCCGTACTTCGGTCCGGCGTGCCCGGTGAGCAGCATCGGCAGCAGCACGATCACGTTGGCGAGCGCGATGGTGAGGACCGCCTGGAGCCAGTCCATGCCGAGGGCGACGAGCCCGGAGGCGAGCAGCCAGGAGGGGATGTTGTGGGCCATGCCGACCCAGAGGGCGGCGAAGTTGTACGTGGTCCAGCGGCGGGCGGCAAGCGGGACGGGCAGCAGGTCCTCGTTGACGAAACGGGGGTCGCCGGGGACGGCGCCGGGCGGGAGTTCGACGCGGCCGGCGGCGGGCCGGGCGGCATGGCGGGCGGTGGGACCGGCGGGTCTGCCGGCCGGTCCGCCGGCGGGTGTACCGGCGGGTCTGCCGGTGGGCGGGGTGGCTGTCATGGCGGCGGAGCCCTTCCGTGCGAGGAGACGGGGACGGGGCGGAACCGGTGCGGGAGAAGCCGAGGCAGAAGGGGCGGAGGAAGGATCGGAGGAGAGGTCGGAGGAGGGGGCGCAGGACGGCTGGAGGAGAGGTCGGAGGACGGGCCTGAGCACGGGACTGAGGTGGCGAGAAAGCGTCGGTGACGGGACGGAGGGAAGGGTCACGGGGTGCGCGAGGGGCCGGGCGGACCGCGTGCGCTGTCGGCTTTCCCGGCCGCGCACAGTCTTGTCAGGGACACGTTCTGTTCCTACAGTCCCTAGCATCGACACATGGGAGCGCTCCCACACCCCGTACGGCATATGACATCCCCTCGTCTTCGAGAGAGGACCGGCATGAGAGCGTCATCGTCCCCCGCCCGCTCCGCGCGCACCCTGCTGAGCGGCCTCCTCATGGCCCTGATGGCCATCGGCGCCCTGGTCACCACGACGGCTCCGGCACAGGCCGACACGACGATCTGCGAGCAGTACGGCTCGACCACGATCCAAGGGCGTTACGTCGTCCAGAACAACCGCTGGGGCACCAGCGCCGCCCAGTGCATCAGCGCCACGAGCAACGGCTTCAAGGTCACCCAGGCCGACGGCAGCGTCCCGACCAACGGCGCGCCGAAGTCGTACCCGTCGGTCTACAACGGCTGCCACTACACCAACTGTTCGCCCGGCACGAACCTCCCGGCGCAGGTCAGCACCATCTCCAGCGCGCCGAGCAGCATCTCGTACAGCTATGTCTCCGGCGCCGTGTACGACGCCGCGTACGACATCTGGCTGGACCCGACACCCCGCACCGACGGGGTGAACAAGACCGAGATCATGATCTGGTTCAACAAGGTCGGGTCGATCCAGCCGGTCGGCTCGCAGGTCGGCACGGCGACGGTGGGCGGGCGCAGCTGGCAGCTGTGGTCGGGCAACAACGGCGGCAACGACGTGCTGTCCTTCGTCGCCCCGTCCGCGATCGACAGCTGGAGCTTCGACGTCATGGACTTCGTCCGGGCGACCGTGGCGCGCGGACTGGCCCAGAACAACTGGTACCTGACGAGCGTCCAGGCCGGCTTCGAGCCGTGGCAGGGCGGCGCGGGACTCGCGGTGAACTCCTTCTCCTCGACCGTGAGCACCGGCGGGTCCACCCCCGACCCGGGCACCCCGGCGGCGTGCAAGGTGGCCTATGCCACCACTGTGTGGACGGGCGGCTTCACCGCGAACGTCACCGTCACCAACACCGGCTCCACCGCCGTCGACAACTGGAAGCTGGGCTTCACCCTGCCCTCCGGCCAGAACGTCACCAGCGCCTGGAACGCCACCGTCTCCCCGGCCTCGGGTGCCGTCACGGCGAGCCCGGTCAGCCACAACGCGCAGATCGCGGCGGGCGGAAGCCAGACCTTCGGTCTTCAGGGGACGTACTCCGGCACCTTCGCCTCACCCGGCTCCTTCACCCTGAACGGCGCCGCCTGCACGACCGCGTGACCTCGGGCGCGTGACCCTGGGCGCGTGACCCTGGGCGCGTAACCCCGGGGGTGGCCCTGGGCACGAGGCGGTGCCGAAGAGCGCGTACGCGGCAGGGCGTACGGCGCACGGCACAGGACGCCCGGCGCCCGAGGGCCGTACAAGCCGATGACCAGCGGGTGGCATACGCCCGCTGGTCATCGGTCATCCGTCGGCCGTCTCCCGCCGCCCGTCGTCGGCGGGGACGTCCGGTCAGTAGCCTCCGTACGGCGGGGGCTTGGGGCCGCGCTGGACGGGAATCGTGACCCGGGCCTTCCGGGAGGAGACCGTCTGACCGGCGTCGTTCGTGCCGCGCGCGATGGCGGTGTTGGTGAGGTGACCGCGCTTCGCGTCCTCCTCCCGGAGTGTGTACGGCGGCGCGGCGCAGACCATCGTGGCACCGGGCGCGAGCGGCTCGGGCGGGCAGGTCACCGGGCCCGCGACGGGATCGTCGACCCGGATGTCGTGCAGGGTTCCGGTGCCCGTGTTGGTGACCTTCAGCGTCCAGGTGACGATGTCGCCCGGGTCGTTGACGCCGTTGTGGTTGGTGTCGGTGACCTCGGCGGTCTTCTTCAGCTTGAGCGAGTCGCCCGGGGGCGGGGTGTGCCGGGTGACGAGGACCGCGCTCGCCGGATCCGAGGTGACCTCGGCGCCCGTGGTGGTCTCGGCGGAAGCGGTCGCGGTGTTGGTCACCTTGCCCGCCTTCACGTCCTCCTCCGTGACCGTGTACTTCGCCGTACACGTCACCGACGCGCCCGGCGCCAGCATGGTCTCCGGGCAGCTCACCGACGGCGGGGTCCCGGTACCCGAGAACTCGGTGTCGGCGACGACCAGGCCGGTCAGGGCGGTGTCCCCGGTGTTGGTGGCCACGTAGGTGTACGTGACGTCGTCACCGGCACCGGCCTTCTCCGGGGACACCGACTTCGTCAGGCCGAGGGAGGCCACCGGCGGACCCTCGTGCGTGACGAGGACGGCGCTCGCGGCGTCCGACGTGACCTTGGTGCCGGTGGCGGTCTCGGCGGAGGCGGTGGCCGTGTTGGTCACCTTGCCCGCCTTCACGTCCTCCTCCGTGACCGTGTACTTCGCCGTACACGTCACCGACGCGCCCGGCGCCAGCGTCGTCTCCGGGCAGCTCACCGACGGCGGGGTCCCGGTACCGGAGAACTCGGTGTCCGCCACCGTCAGCCCTGTCAGAGCCGCGTCGCCGGTGTTGGTCACTGTGTAGGTGTACGTGACCTCGTCGCCCGCACCGGCCTTCGCCGGCGACACCGACTTCGTCAGGCCGAGGGAGGCCGGAGGCGGGCCCTCGTGCGTGATCAGGACCGCGCTCGCGGGACCCGAGGTGATCTCGGCTCCGGAGGGATCCTGGGCGGTCGCCTGCGCGGTGTTGGTCACCTCGCCCGCCTTGGCGTCGTCCTGGGTGACCGTGTAGGTGGCCTCGCAGGTCACCGAGGCGCCCGGGGCGAGCGTCGTCTCCGGGCAGTCCACCACCGGCGCGGTGCCGGTGCCCGAGAACGCGGTGTCCGCGACCACCAGACCCGACAGGGCCGTCTCACCCGTGTTCGTCGCCACATACGTGTACGTGACCTGGTCGCCGGTGGTGGCCGTGTGGGGATCGACGGTCTTGGTCAGGCTGAGCGAGGAGGCCGGCGGCTGGTGGGTGAGGAGGAGCGCGGTCGCGGCGGCCGAGTGCACCGCCGTGCCCGAGGGGTTCTGCGCGGTCGCCTGCGCGGTGTTCGTCACCTCGCCCGCCGTCACATCCGCCTCCGTGACCACATAGGTGGCCGTGCACGTCACCGACGCGCCCGGCGCCAGCGAGGTCGCCGGACACTCGATCACCGGCGCCGTACCGGAACCGGAGAACTCCGTGTCCGTCACCGACAGCGCCGACAGAGCCGTCTCACCCGTGTTCGTCGCGACATAGGTGTACGTGACCTGGTCACCGAGGGTGGCCGTGGTCGGCGTGACCGACTTCGTCAGGGCGAGCGAGGAGGCGGGCGGCGCGTGCGTCGTGAAGAACGCGGTCGCGGGAGCCGAGTTCACCGCCGCGCCGGACGGGTTCTCGGCCGTCGCGCCCGCGGTGTTCGTCACCTGCCCCGCCTGGACGTCGGCCTCGGTGACGACATACGTCGCCTCGCAGGTCACCGACGCCCCCGGAGCGAGCGAGGTCGCGGGGCAGAGCACCACGGGCGCGGTTCCCGTACCCGAGAATTCGGTGTCGGCGACGACCAGGTTCGACAGAGCCGTCTCACCGGTGTTCGTCGCCACGTAGGTGTAGGTGACCTGGTCACCTACCGTCGCCGACTCCGGCGACACCGACTTCGTCAGGCCCAGCGAGGACGTCGGCGGCGCGTGCGTCGTGAAGAGCGCGGTGGCGGGGGCCGAGTTCACCGCCGCGCCGGACGGGTTCTCGGCCGTCGCCTGCGCGGTGTTGGTCACCTCGCCCGCCGTCACATCCGCCTCGGTCACCACATAGGTGGCCGTGCAGGTCACCGAAGCTCCCGGCGCCAGGGTCGTCCCCGGGCACTCGATCACCGGCGCCGTGCCGGAACCGGAGAACTCCGTGTCCGTGACCGAGAGAGCCGACAGGGCCGTCTCACCGGTGTTGGTCGCCACATACGTGTACGTGACCTGGTCACCCACCGTCGCCGTGCCCGGCGACACCGACTTCGTCAGCCCCAGCGACGAGGTGGGCGGCGCGTGCGTCGTGAAGGACGCGGTCGCGGGTTCCGACTCGACCGCGGCGCCGGAGGGGTTCTGCGCGGTGGCGTGGGCGGTGTTCGTCACCTCGCCCGCCGTCACATCGGCCTCCGTGACCACGTACGTCGCCTCGCACGTGACCGATGCGCCCGGCGCCAGCGTCGTCGCCGGACAGATCACCACCGGCGCGGTGCCGGTACCGCTGAACGCGGTGTCCGCGACCACCAGACTCGACAGCGCGGTCTCGCCCGTGTTCGTCGCGACATAGGTGTACGTGACCTGGTCACCGAGGGTGGCCGTGGTCGGCGTGACCGACTTCGTCAGGGCGAGCGAGGAGGTGGGCGGCGCGTGCGTCGTGAAGGACGCGGTCGCGGGCGCCGAATGCACGGCCGCACCGGACGGGTTCTCGGCCGTCGCGCCCGCGGTGTTCGTCACCTGCCCCGCCTGGACGTCGGCCTCGGTGACGACATACGTCGCCTCGCAGGTCACCGAC
>NZ_JBEYZX010000023.1:35598-95263 GCF_040646255.1 Streptomyces sp. NPDC046203
GACGACATACGTCGCCTCGCAGGTCACCGACGCCCCCGGAGCGAGCGAGGTCGCGGGGCAGAGCACCACGGGCGCGGTTCCCGTACCCGAGAATTCGTTATCGGCGACGACCAGGTTCGACAGAGCCGTCTCACCGGTGTTCGTCGCCACGTAGGTGTAGGTGACCTGGTCACCCACCGTCGCCGACTCCGGCGACACCGACTTCGTCAGGCCCAGCGAGGACGCCGGCGGCGCGTGCGTCGTGAAGACCGCGTGTGCCTCGGCCGAGGTCACCGCGGCTCCCGACGGGTTCTGGGCCGTCGCCACCGCCGTATTGGTCACCTGGCCCGCCGTCACGTCCGCCTCCGTGACGACATAGGTCGCCTCGCAGGTCACCGAGGCACCCGGCTCCAGCGTCGTCGCCGGGCAGACCACCACCGGCGCGGTGCCGGTCCCGGAGAAGGCGGTGTCCGCCACCGACAGCGCCGACAGGGCTGTCTCACCGGTGTTCGTCGCCACATACGTGTACGTGACCTGGTCACCCACCGTCGCCGTGCCCGGCGACACCGACTTCGTCAGCCCCAGCGACGAGGTGGGCGGCGCGTGCGTCGTGAAGGACGCGGTCGCGGCGGGCGACTCGACCTCGGCCCCCGTGGGGTTGTCGGCGGTCGCTCGCGCCGTGTTGGTGACCTGGCCCGCCGTCACGTCGGCCGCGCTGACGACGTAGGTCGCCTCACAGGTCACCGACGCGCCGGGCGCGAGCGAGGCCGCCGGGCAGATCACGTTCGGCAAGGTGCCGGTGCCGGTGAACTCGACATCCCTGACCAGCAGGTTCGTCAGGTCCGTCTCACCCGTGTTCGTGACCACGTAGGTGTACGTGACCTGGTCGCCGACCGTCGCGGTGGCCGGTGCCACGGTCTTCGTCAGACCGAGCGAGGAGACCGGCGGCAGATGTGTGGTCAGGGTCGCGGTCGCGGGCTCCGAGGTGACCTCCGTGCCCGTCGGGCTCTGGGCCGTGGCCGCCGCGGTGTTGGTGACCTGGCCCGCCTGCGCGTCGGCAGCGGTGACGACGTACACGGCCGTACAGGTCACCGAGGTGCCCGGCGCGAGCGGTCCGCTGGGGCAGGACACGGACGGCGGGATGCCGGTGCCGCTGAAGGCGGTGTCGGCGACCGAGACACCCGTCAGCGTCGTCTCCCCGGTGTTGGTCACCGTGTACGTGTACGTGACGTGGTCCCCGGTGGTGGCCGTGTCCGGGGACACGCTCTTCTCCAGGGCGAGCGAGGACACGGGCGGCAGATGCGTCGTGAGCGTCGCGTCCGCCGGCTCCGATTCGACGGCGGTGCCCGACGGGTTCCGCGCCGTCGCCGTCGCCGTGTTGGTCACCTGGCCGGCCTGCGCGTCGGCGTCGGTGACGGTGTACGTCGCCGTGCACGTCATGGACGCGCCCGCGTCCAGCGTGGTCGCCGGGCAGGTGACGGTGGGCGGGGTGCCGGTGCCGGAGAACGCGGTGTCGGCGACCGAGACATCCGTCAGGGTGGTCTCGCCGGTGTTCGTCACCTCGTACGCGTAGGTGACGAGGTCGTCCGTGGTGGCGGTGGACGGTGCCACCGACTTCGTCAGACCGAGCGACGAGGCCGGCGTGACGAGGAGGGCGGTCGCGGGCTCCGAGACCACCTCCGCGCCCGCCGGGTTGTGGGCGGTGGCGGTCGCCGTGTTGGTGACCTGGCCCGCCGCCACATCGGCGTCGGTGACCGTGTACGTCGCCGTACACGTCACGGACGCGCCCGGGTTCAGCGTGTTCCCGGGGCAGTCCGGCGACGGCGGGGTTCCCGTACCGGAGAACGCGGTGTCGGCGACCACCAGGTTCGACAGCGCGGTCTCCCCGGTGTTCGTCGCCACATACGTGTACGTGACCTGGTCGCCCTCGTGGGCCGTGTCCGGGGACACGCTCTTCGTCAGGGCGAGCGACGAGGGGGGCGGCTCGTGGGTCGTGAAGGACGCGCTAGCGGGACCCGACTCGATCGGGGTTCCGGTGCCGGTCAGGGCGGTGGCCGTCGCCGTGTTGGTGACCTGGCCCGCCGTCACGTCGGCCTCGGTGACCACATAGGTCGCCTCGCAGGCCACCGCCGCGCCCGGGGCGAGGTGGGTCACCGGGCAGATCACGTCCGGCGGGGTGCCGGAGCCGCTGAACTCCGTGTCCGCGACCGTCAGGTCCGACAGCTCCGTCTCGCCCGTGTTGGTCACCGTGTACGTATAGGTGACCTGGTCACCGACCGTCGCGCTGTCCGGCGACACCGACTTCGTCAGACCGAGCGAGGAGCCGTGGGTGGTGAGGGAGGCGGTCGCGGCCGCCGAGGTCACCTCCGTACCAGCCGAGTTCCGGGCGGTGGCCGTCGCCGTGTTGGTGACGTGGCCCGGCTGGGTGTCGGCGGCGGTCACGGTGTAGGTGGCCTCGCAGGTCACCGTCTGGCCCGCGTCGAGCGAGTTCAGCGGACAGTACACGGCCGGCGGGGATCCGGTGCCGGAGAACTCGGTGTCCGTCACCTCCAGGTCCGTCAGGGCCGTCTCACCCGTGTTGGTCACCGTGTACGTATAGGTGACCTGGTCACCGACCGTCGCACTGTCCGGCGACACCGACTTCGTCAGCCCGAGCGAGGACGTCGCGATCCTGACACTGGCGTGGTCCTCGTTCGAGGTGACGGTCTCCGCGGTGTCCGCCCGCGCGCCGTCGGCGGTCGCGGTGTTGGTGATCGTGCCCGCCGTCACGTCGGCCGGGGTCACGGTGTACGCCGCCGTGCACTCCATGGTGTCCCCGGGCGCGAGTGCCTCGACGGGACAGTTCACGGCGGGCGGGGTGCCGCTGCCGCTGAACGCGGTGTCCGTGACGGTGACCGAGTTCAGTGTGACGCCACCCGTGTTGCGCACCGTGTAGTGGTAGGTGACGGTGTCGCCCGCGCCGGTGACCACGTCCGGGTCCACCGTCTTCTGGACGCTGAGCGAGCCGAGGGCATGGGCGTCGACGGTGACGGTGCTGATCTCGGAGTGGGTGTGCTCGCCTCCCGGGGTGTCGGCCGAGGCGACGGCGCTGTTGGTGATGCCGCCCGCGTCGAGGTCGGTCTGCGTCACCTGGTAGGTGCCCGTGCAGTCCGCGGAGGCGCCGGGCGCCAGCGTGTTCACCGGGCAGTTGATCTGCGGGGCCGGTCCGGTGCCGGTGAAGTGGGTCTCGACGATCGTCAGGGCGTTGAGGGTGGTCTCCCCGGTGTTGGTGACGTGGAAGGAGTACGTCACCGTCTGGCCGGCGGTGTCGACCGAGGTGGGGTCCGCCGACTTCTGCAGTTCGAGCGCGGAACCGGGGGCGCCGACCAGGGTCTGGGATGCCTCGTTGGAGTCCACCGTCTCACCGCCCACGGCCGTCGCCGTCGCGTGCGCGGTGTTGGTCACGGTGCCCTGGTCGATGTCGGCCTGGGTGAGGGTGTAGGTCGCCTGGCACACGATGACCCGGTCGGGCTGCAGGAGGGTGGGCTCGGCGGGGCAGATGATCTCGGGCGGGGCGCCGTGCCCGGTGAAGGTGGTCTCGACGATGCCGAGATCGCTCACGCTGACGTTGCCGGTGTTGCGCACCAGGAAGCTGTACGTGACCTCACGGCCCACGGTGAAGCTCGCGCTGTCGTCCGGGCTCGCCTCCTTGATCAGGCTGAGCTGCGCGTTCCGGGTCGTGGTGACATGCGCCTGGACGTCCGCGCTGGTCACCTCGGTGCCGTTGCTCCAGGCGACGGCGTGCGCGGTGTTGTCGAAGCCGCCCTGGTCGATGTCGGGCTGGGTGACGGTGTAGGTGGCGGAGCAGTTCAGATGCTCGCCCGGGCCGAGGGTGCGGTCCGAGCCGCCCGGGCAGTCGAGGATGCCGAGCTGGCCGTGGCCGGTGAAGGCCGTGTCGACGATGTCCGCGTTGGTCACCGTGGTGTTGCCGGTGTTGGTCAGGGTGAACTTGTAGGTCACCTGGGTTCCGGCGCTGTCCACGGTGCTCGGGTCGGCGGCCTTGGTGAGCGTGATCGCCGGGGTGCGGGTGGCGGTGACATGGGCCGAGGACGGCTGCGAGACCGCTTCCGTACCGAGGGGGTCGAGCCCTCGCGCGGTGGCCGTGTTGTCGACGCCGCCCGCGTCGATGTCGGCCTGGGTCACCGTATAAGTGGCGGTGCAGTCGGTGGACGCGCCGGGGTCCAGTGTGGTCTGGCCGCAGGTGATCTGCGGGGGTGTGCCGGTCCCGGAGAAGCCGTGCTCGGTGATGTTCACCCCGTGCAGCTCCGTGGGGCCGCTGTTGGTGACGTGGTACGTGTACGTCACGCTCTGCCCGGCCGCCGTGACGGTGCCCGGGGCGACGGACTTCGTCATCTCGATGTCGGGCGACGGCTGCACGGTGTACACACGTGCCGAGGCTGTCGCGCTGACCGGGTGGCCCAGGTTGTCGGCGCCTTCGACCTGGGCGTTGTTCGTGATGAGCCCGCTTTCCAGGTCCGCTTGCGTCACCGTGTGGGTCAGCGTGGCGCAGGTGGCCTCCTGCCCCGGCAGCAGCCCGCCGGACGGCAGGTCGCAGGCGGTCGTTCCGGACTGCTGCGAGTCGGTCAGGTCGAGGTTCTGGATCGAGGTGTCACCGGTGTTGCGTACGGTCAGGGTGTACGTGACGACCTGGCCGGCCTCCGTCGCCACCGTCGGGCTCGCGTGTTTGACCAGTTGGAGGCTGGCCGTGCCGCGGGCTCTGTTGGTCACCGTGCAGGTGTAGGAGGCGCTCAGCCGGGACAGGGTGAGGGACCAGGAACCGCCGCCGCCGGTCAGCGGCAGTTCGGCGCCCGTCTCGTCGTTGACGCAGTGCGCGGAGGTGTCGTACAGACCGTTGCCCGGTGGCATGCCGCCGTTGGCCGGACGGTCGGTCAGCTCGTACGTCTGGGCCGAGGCGACATCCAGCGGGCCGCTCTCGGCACGGGTCTCGCTGCCGCTGGTGGTCACGGCGCCGACCTCGATGCCCTGGGCGTTGCGCAGGCTCGCCCGGAACTGGTCGACGGGCGTGTTGCGGCCGTCGATCTCCTTGACGACGTTGATGGTGCTGATCGGTGCCGCCGCGCACTGGGCTCCGTCGCCGAAGATGGTCGCCCCGGGGCTCTGCGGGAGCTGCACGGAGACGCGGGTGTTCAGCGGGACGCGGTAGATCGCGCCGGAGGTGTAGGTGTAGACGTACAGGTTGACGCCGTCGGTGAAGCTGCCCCGGGTGTCGACGCCGCCGATGCCGACGGGCATGCCGGCGACCTCGCCGAGGACGGTGAAGGCGCGGGTGACGGTGTTGAAGAACAGCAGGGTGGGGAGGCGCTGGCCCACCATGTCCGCGATGCCGTAGAGACCGGTGCCCGCGGGCCCGGTCATGTAGGTCCAGTCGCCGAGGGCGCGGTACTGGTTGCTCGGGTAGGTGACCGAGCCGGTGGCCAGGGTCTGCCCGTAGGTGGGCGACCCCGGTGCCAGGTCGATCTCGGCCCAGGCGCCGGGGAGGATGTTGCCCAGGATCCACAGGTGGCCGTTGGCGTCGAAGTCGCCGCTGCTGTAGGCGGAGCCGAGGGTGTTGCCGACCTGGGTGGTGTTGCCGGAGCTGTCGATCCGGACGAGCTGGTTGCTGGAGGCGACGCCGTAGTAGTAGCCGTCGAGGGTGTTGAATCCGACCGCGTCCACGGAGACCGGGGTGCCCGCCACGACGGTCCCGGCGCCGGTGGTGTAGTCGATCTGGGTGATGTCGTACGGCGCCGTGCTCGCCGCCCCTTCCTGGAAGAGGTAGCCGATCCGGGTCTCCGGGCCGCCGAGGCAGTCCCAGTCCTCCTGCGCCGCCGTCGGCGCCCCCGAGCCGACCAGCACCGTGGCCACGAGTCCCAGTACAGCCGCCCACAGCCGGAACCGCCGACGCCGCCCGGCCCCGCCGCCGGACGTCCCCTGACTTCGCGTCATCCGGGCTGTTCCTCTCGTGCTCTCGTGCGCTCGTGTACTGGCGCGCTGGTCTGCTCGCAGCTTGAGTACCGGCAACCGTGCACCAGCGGAGCGGAGATCCCGGCGGACACGACGGGGTGTACCGCGAACGCCCCGCCGCATTCCTTCGAACGGGCCATCGACGCCCGGCGCGCTCGTCCGCCCTCCGGCCTGCCGTCCGTTGTCGCCACGACGAGCCGGCCGCCCGGTTCGGCCGGGGCTTATCGGACGGTGCGTCAGCCGGGGCCGGGCCGCCTCCCGTACGACGTGATCCATCGTCAATCAGGCGCGGGAAAAGGCGAATTGGCCTGTGTTTCATGGCGTATCCACGACAGGGGCGGCGCGCGGGGTCCTCTTGCGCCCGGTGGCGCCCTGGAGTGGGCTGTGCCCATGAAGAAGACAAGCATCGCGGCGCTCACCGCGGTCCTCGCCGTGCTCCCGCCGGCGGCAGCGGGCGCGGGTGCGCAGCGCGCCTCGGCCGCCGAAGCCGCCACCGGCACCCCGGGCGGTCTCGCGAACCCGGCCGGGCCGGCGCGGGTGCGCGGGGTGGACCTGGACACGGTCACCATCCCCGAACTGCAACGGCACATGGAGCGCGGCTCCCTGACCTCGTCGGAGCTGACCCGGGCGTATCTCCGGCGGATCGAGGCCGTCGACCCGGCGATCGGCGCGGTGCTGCGCGTCAGTCCGACCGCTCTCAGCCAGGCGGCGGCCAGCGATGTCCGGCACCGGCTCGGCCGGGCCCGCGGCCCCCTCGACGGCATCCCGGTCCTGCTGAAGGACAACGTCGACACCTACGACATGCCGACGACGGCCGGATCGCTGGCGCTGGCCGGCACTCCGCCGAAGAAGGACGCCGAACTGGTCGGCCGACTGCGCGCGGCGGGTGCGGTGGTCCTCGGCAAGACCAATCTGTCCGAGTGGGCCAACTTCCGTGCGGAGAAGCCGACTTCCGGCTGGTCTGCGGTGGGCGGACAGACGAACAACCCGTACGTCCTGGACCGTAACCCGTGCGGCTCGTCCGCCGGTTCGGCGGCGGCGCTCGCCGCGTCGCTGGCGCAGGTGGCGATCGGTACGGAGACGGACGGGTCCATCGTGTGCCCGGCCGGGATGACCGGGGTCGTCGGGCACAAGCCGAGCCTGGGCCTGGTGAGCGGGGACGGCGTCGTCCCGATCTCCGCCGAGCAGGACACGGCCGGGCCGATGGCGCGCAACGTCGTCGACGCGGCACTCACCCTCTCGGTGCTCAGCGGCCGGGACCTCGCGGGCGGTGACGGCGGCGCGGGTCTCGTGGACGCGGCGGCGCGCCCCGGCGGTCTGCGGGGCAAGCGGATCGGTCTGTGGCGGCTGCCGTCGCTCGGCGCGGAGGTGGACGCCCTGATGACCCGGACGGCGGCGCGGCTGCGGGCCGCCGGTGCCGAGGTCGTCGAGGTGACGCCGCCGCACCAGGAGCGGCTTGCCGAGCTGGAGTTCCCGGCCCTGCTGAGCGAGTTCCACCGGGATGTCGACGCGTATCTGGCGAAGCGCGGCGGCCCCCAGGGCCGGCCGCGCGATCTCGCCGGGCTGGTCGCGTTCAACCGTACGCATCCGGCCGAGCGGACCTGTTTCGCCGGGCAGGAGCTGTTCGAGCAGGCCCTGGCCGCGCCGCCGACCACGGACCCGGGCTACCGGGCGATGCGGGCCGAGCTGAAGGATCTGTCGCGGCGGTCCATCGACGAGGCCATGGCCGCCCACCGGCTTGACGCCCTCGCGGCCCCGGCGAATCCGCCCGCCTGGACGACCGACTGCGCGCGGGGCGACAACGACGTGATCCCGTCCTCCACCCCGGCCGCCGTCGCCGGGTACCCCTCGCTGTCGGTGCCCGCCGGGTTCGTGGGCGAGCTGCCGGTGGGTCTGCTGCTGATGGCGGGCGACCACGAGGACGGCGCCCTGCTGTCGCTGGGCGCGGCGGTGGAGCGGCGGCTGGGCGCGTGGCGCGCCCCGCGCTATCTGCCCACGATCCGGCAGTGATCACCGGCACCCCTCGGCGGGGCGGGCCCCGCCGGTCCTGAGCCCCAGCCCCCTCCCTGCTTCTTCACGCCGCCCCCTCCCCGCCCCGGGAGGGGGCGGCGGCGGGCCGGCACCCCGCTGACGCTCATCTGAGCGGCGCCACTCACATCAGGTCACAATCGGATCTCGACCATCCGTTTCCCCTTGCTTCACCTCCATGTAATCGATTCCAATCCTTCATGTCGGTCGTGGAAACGATTCCACGCCCGATATGTGCGAACGGACTCACAAGGAGGTGTTTCCGGCGATGGCGAGCATCAAGGACGTCGCCGCCGCGGCGGGCGTATCCGTCGCCACGGTGTCGCGTGTCCTGAACGACCACCCGTCGGTCAGCGTCGACGCGCGCACCCGGGTGCGGGCCGCGGTCGAGACGCTGGGCTACCGGCCGAACGTCGTCGCCCGTTCCCTGCGCACCCACGAGACCCGCACGCTCGGCCTGGTGATCAGCGACGTGGTGAACCCGTACTTCGCGCACCTGGCCCGGTCGGTCGAGGAAGCGGCCCGCGAGCTGGGCTACAGCGTGATCATCGGCAACGCCGACGAGAAGCCCGACCTCCAGGACCACCACGTACGCACCCTGCTGGACCGGCGGATCGACGGCCTGCTCGTCTCCCCCACCGACGGCGGCTCCCCGCTCATGCTGAACGCCGCCGCCACCGGCACCCCCATGGTCTTCGTCGACCGCTGGATCGCCGGCGTCGACGTCCCCGTCGTACGCGCCGACGGCCGCGCCGCGGTCCGCGACCTCGTCGCCCATCTGCACGGTCTCGGCCACCGGCGCCTCGCGATCATCGCGGGCCCGGCGGCGACCACCACCGGCAGCGAGCGCGTGGAGTCCTTCCGCGCGGCGATGAGCGAGTACGGACTGCCGCTGCCCGACGCGTACATCGGACAGGGCGACTTCCAGGCCGAGAGCGGGCGCCGGGCCACCGAGCGCTTCCTCGACCTGGCCGAGCCGCCCGAGGTGGTGTTCGCCGCCGACAACCTGATGGCGCTCGGCGCGCTGGACGCCATCCGCGCGCGCGGCCTGCGGATCCCCGACGACATCGCGCTCGCCGCGTTCGACGACATCCCCTGGTTCGTGCACACCGATCCGGCGATCACCGTGATCTCCCAGCCGACCGCCGAGCTCGGGCGGGCCGCCGTCCGCGCGCTCGTCGACCGCGTCGAAGGACGGGCCGCCCGGTCCGTCACCCTCCCCGCCCGTCTCGTCGTACGCCGCTCGTGCGGCGAGTCCGGTGAGCCGTCCACCGCTGCGCAAACCCCCACCGCGCAGCCCTTCCCCCCGCAAAGGAGCATGTCGTGAGCAACCCGGACGAGTTGCTGCGCATCGAAGGAATACGCAAGACCTTTCCCGGCGTGGTGGCGCTCGACAGCGTCGACTTCGACCTGCGCCGCGGCGAGGTACACGTACTGCTCGGTGAGAACGGCGCGGGCAAGAGCACGCTCATCAAGATGCTCTCCGGCGCCTACCGCCCCGACTCCGGGCGGATCACGGTCGCAGGCGAGGAGGTGCGCATCCAGGGTGCGCAGGACTCCGAGCGCCTCGGGATCGCGACGATCTACCAGGAGTTCAACCTCGTTCCCGACCTGACCGTCGCCGAGAACATCTTCCTGGGCCGCCAGCCCCGCCGCTTCGGCTTCATCGACCGCAAGAAGATGAACACCGAGGCCGCCGAGCTGCTCGCCCGGGTCGGTGTGGACGTCGATCCGCGCACCCTCGTACGCGAACTGGGCATCGCCCGGCTCCAGATGGTCGAGATCGCCAAGGCGCTCAGCCTGGACGCCCGGGTGCTGATCATGGACGAGCCCACCGCCGTCCTGACCACCGAAGAGGTCGAGAAGCTCTTCCGGATCGTGCGCAAGCTGCGTGAGGACGGCGTCGGCATCGTCTTCATCACGCACCACCTGGAGGAGATCGCCGCCCTCGGCGACCGCGTCACCGTCCTGCGCGACGGCCGCAGCATCGACCAGGTGCCGGCGAGCACCCCCGAGGACGAGCTGGTACGGCTCATGGTCGGCCGCAGCATCGAGCAGCAGTACCCGCGTGAGCGCGGGGACGCCGGGAAGCCGCTCCTCAAGGTCGAGGGGCTCACCCGGGCCGGGACCTTCCACGACATCGGCTTCGAGGTGCGGGCGGGCGAGGTCGTCGGCCTCGCCGGGCTCGTCGGCGCCGGCCGCACCGAGGTGGTCCGCGCGCTGTTCGGCGCCGACCCGTACGACTCCGGCACCGTCGAGGTGCAGGGCCGTCCGCTGCGTCCGTACGACGTCAACGCCGCCATGGACGCCGGGATCGGCCTCGTGCCCGAGGACCGCAAGGGCCAGGGCCTGGTGCTCGACGCGACCGTGCAGGAGAACCTCGGCCTGGTCACCCTGGGCCGCGCGAGCCGCGCCGGTTTCGTCGACCGGGCCGGCCAGCGCCGGGCCGCCGACGAGATCGCGAAGCAGCTGAAGGTCCGGATGGCCGGACTGCACCAGCGCGTCGGCACCCTGTCCGGCGGCAACCAGCAGAAGGTCGTCATCGGCAAGTGGCTGCTCGCCGACACCAAGGTGCTGATCCTCGACGAGCCGACCCGAGGCATCGACGTCGGCGCCAAGGTCGAGATCTACCAGCTGATCAACGAGCTGACCGCCTCCGGTCACGCCGTTCTGATGATCTCCAGCGACCTCCCCGAGGTCCTGGGAATGAGCGACCGCGTCCTGGTCATGTCCCAGGGCCGGATCGCGGGCGAACTCGCCGCGCAGGACGCGACGCAGGACTCCGTCATGGCGCTGGCCGTCAGCGCCCCCGCTACCACGAACACCGCAGTAAAGGATGTGGAGGGCTCCCGTGGCCACTGACACGCTCAACACCAGCAAGGCCACGGGCAAGGCGACCGCCCTGCGCCGGCTGCTCCTCGACAACGGAGCCCTCACCGCCCTGATCGTCCTGGCCGTGGCCATGTCGTTCCTGTCGGGGGACTTCCTCTCCACCCAGAACCTGCTGAACGTCGGCGTCCAGGCGGCCGTCACCGCCATCCTGGCCTTCGGTGTCACCTTCGTGATCGTCTCGGCCGGCATCGACCTGTCGGTCGGTTCGGTCGCCGCGCTCTCGGCCACCGTCCTCGCCTACACGGCCACCACCATGGGCCTGCCGGTCTGGATCTCGGTCCTGCTCGCCATCGCCACCGGCATCGGCTGTGGTCTGGTCAGCGGCGCGCTGATCTCGTTCGGCAAGCTGCCCCCGTTCATCGCGACCCTCGCCATGCTGTCGATCGGCCGCGGTCTCGCCCTGGTCATCTCGCAGGGCAGCCCCATCGCCTTCCCCGACTCGGTGTCCCAGCTGGGCGCCACCCTCGGCGGCTGGCTGCCGGTGCCGGTCCTGGTGATGATCGCCATGGGCGTGATCACCGCCGTGGTGCTGAACCGTACGTACATCGGCCGCACCATGTACGCGATCGGCGGCAACGAGGAGGCCGCGCGCCTCTCCGGCATCCGCGTCAAGCGCCAGAAGCTCGTCATCTACGCCCTGGCCGGCGGTTTCGCCGCCATCGCGGGTATCGTCCTCGCCTCCCGGCTCGCCTCGGCGCAGCCGCAGGCCGCGTACGGCTACGAGCTGGACGCCATCGCCGCGGTCGTCATCGGCGGCGCCAGCCTCTCCGGCGGCGTCGGCAAGGCGTCGGGCACGCTCATCGGCGCGCTGATCCTCGCGGTGCTGCGCAACGGCCTCAACCTGCTCTCGGTCTCGGCCTTCTGGCAGCAGGTCGTCATCGGTGTCGTCATCGCGCTCGCCGTCCTCGTGGACACGCTGCGCCGCCGAGCCTGACGCCCGGCCGAGCCTGATGCCCGGCCGCGTCCGACGCCTGGCCGTGTGTGATGCCCGGCCGCGTCCGACGCCGGGGGCTGTCCGGTCCTGATCCGCCGTACAGCCCCCGCCCCCCCTTCTTCTTCCCTCGTCACGTCCCACCGCGGAAATCCCCAGCCGCACCCCACCCGCAAGGAGAGAACCATGCGCACCAAGCACCTCTCGATCGCCGTCGCCGCCGTCGCCACGCTGGCCCTGACGACCACGGCCTGCAACTCCGGCTCCGACTCCTCCGCCACGAAGGTGGGCCTGTCGGTCTCCACCCTGAACAACCCGTTCTTCGTGCAGCTGAAGGACGGCGCCGAGGCCGAGGCGAAGAAGGAGGGCGTCTCCCTCACCGTCACCGACGCCCAGAACGACGCCTCTCAGCAGGCCAACCAGATCCAGAACTTCACCAGCCAGAACGTGAAGTCGATCATCGTCAACCCGGTGGACTCCGACGCCGCGGGCCCGGCCGTCAAGGCCGCCAACAACGCGAAGATCCCGGTCGTCGCCGCGGACCGCACCGTCAACAAGGCCGAGGTCGCCACGACCGTCGCCTCCGACAACGTCGAGGGCGGCATGCTCGCCGCCAAGACGCTCGCCGAGTCCCTCGGCGGCAAGGGCACCATCCTGGTCCTCCAGGGCGTCACCGGCACCTCCGCCGCCAACGAGCGCGGCAAGGGCTTCACCGAGGGTCTGAAGGCCTACCCGGGCATCAAGGTCGTCGCCTCCCAGCCGGCCGACTTCGACCGCACCAAGGGTCTGGACGTCACCACCAACCTGCTCCAGGCCCACCCGGACGTGAACGGCATCTTCGCGCAGAACGACGAGATGGCGCTCGGCGCGATCAAGGCCCTGGGCAAGAAGGCCGGCAAGTCCGTCACGGTCGTCGGCTTCGACGGCACCCCCGACGGTCTGATCGCGATCGAGGACGGCACGCTGCTCGCCTCCATCGCGCAGCAGCCGAAGCTCCTCGGCAAGCTGGCCGTCGAGAACGCCGTCAAGGCCGCCAAGGGCGAGAAGATCGACGCCACGGTGAAGGTCCCGGTCAAGGTCGTCACCAAGGAGAACCTGGCCGAGTTCAACGGCTGATCCGACATCTGACCGGCTCGTCACGGCCGCGGGTGGACACGTCACACGCGACGCGTCCGCCCGCGGCCGTGGCACCGGTTCGACACCGCTGAGGGAATCGGCGGGGCGTGCGGGAATCGCGCGGTCCGCGGGGATCCACAGGCATCCGTAGGGAGACAGTTCATGTACGACTACGACCTCCTGGTCGTGGGGTCGGCCAACGCCGACCTGGTGATCGGGGTGGAGCGGCGGCCCGCCGCCGGGGAGACCGTGCTCGGCTCCGACCTGGTCGTCCACCCGGGCGGCAAGGGCGCGAACCAGGCCGTGGCCGCCGCGCGCCTCGGGGCCCGTACGGCGCTGCTGGCGCGGGTCGGCGACGACGCGCACGGCCGCATGCTGCTGGACACGCAGGCGAAGGCCGGTGTCGACAGCACGGGAGTCCTGGTCGGCGGTGCGCCCACCGGCGTCGCGCTGATCACCGTGGACCCCTCCGGGGACAACAGCATCGTGGTGTCGCCGGGCGCCAACGGCCGGCTGACCCCCGAGGACGTCCGGGGCGCGGCCGGTCTGCTGCGCGCCTCCCGGGTGGTCTCCACGCAGCTGGAGATCCCGCTGGAGACGGTCGCGGAGATCGTACGGAACCTGCCGGACGGCACCCGCTTCGTACTGAACCCCTCGCCGCCCGTCCCGCTGTCCGCCGAGATCCTCGCGGCCTGCGACCCGCTGATCGTCAACGAGCACGAGGCGCGGGTCCTCACCGGCGGCGAGCTGGACGGCTCGCCCGAGGACTGGGCGAAGGCCCTCCTCGCCCTCGGCCCGCGTTCGGTCGTGGTGACCCTGGGCGAGCGCGGCGCGCTCGTCGCCACCGGTGTCGTCGGCGACGGTGGCGAGGGCGGCGTCGAGGGCGGCGTCGAGACGGCCCGGGTGCCGTCGGTGAAGGTCGACGCGGTCGACACGACCGGCGCGGGCGACGCGTTCACCGCGGCGCTGGGCTGGAAGCTGGGCACGGGCTCGTCGCTCGCCGAGGCGGCGGCGTACGCGGCCCGGGTGGGCGCGGCGGCCGTGACGCGGCCCGGCGCCCAGGAGTCCTACCCGACCGCCGAGGAGGTCGCGGCGCTGTGAAGAAGACCGGAATACTCAATCGCCATCTCGCGGGCGCGCTCGCCGAGCTGGGGCACGGCGACGGCGTCCTGGTGTGCGACGCCGGGATGCCGATCCCGGCGGGCCCGCGCGTGGTGGACCTGGCGTTCCTCGCCGGAGTGCCGTCGTTCGCCGAGGTCCTCGACGGGCTGCTCGGCGAGCTGGTCGTGGAGGGCGCGACCGCCGCGGAGGAGATCCGCGAGGCGAACCCCGAGGCGTCCGCGCTTCTCGACGGCCGCTTCCCGGACCTCACTCTGGTCTCGCACGAGCGGCTGAAGGAAATGACGGCGGGCGCCCGCCTGGTGGTGCGTACGGGCGAGGCCCGGCCGTACGCGAATGTGCTGCTGCGCTGCGGCGTCTTCTTCTGATTCTGCCGGCGGTTCGCAACCCGAACTCGTCGCCGGAAAGCCCGTGGCCCGGTCCAAAGGACCAGGCCACGGGCTTTCGGCTTTCCGGGGGCTTTCCGGCGGCTTTCCGGGGGCTTCCCAGGCCGCCGGTACGAGGCCGGGATCAGGCGAAGTCCTCGAAGACCCCGTCCCAGAAGCCGGAGTCGCCCGCCGACCCGTCGCAGTCGCTCATCCGGGCCCGCAGCGCGGCGACGGCGGCCGTGCGTTCGGTGTCGTCGTCCGACTCCAGTGCGGGGCCCGCCTCGGCGACGAGGGCGAGGAGGACGGCCAGGCCGGGCAGGGAGTCGGCGGCCGGGCCCTGCCAACCCGCGTCGTGGTCCCAGCCGTTGGGGTCGTAGTGGGTGATGCCGCCGAGCGTCGCGTCGAGCATCAGATGCTGGTCGTACCAAGTGACCACGGTGAGGGCGAAGTTGACCGGCGGGGAGTCGTCGTCGGGGTATCGCTTTCCGTAGATCTCGTCGGCGTCGAGCGGGGCCAGCGCGTCCTCGTCCCGCAGGAATCTCGTGTCGATGCCCACCGCTTCGAGGTGGACCGCAGGGAAGCCGACCGTCAGGAGGAACTCCCGCGACTCGGCGTCGGTCAGTTCGGCCGGCAGGTCGGCCTCGTCCGGTCGCCAGAGCGAGCCCTCGCCCAGCCGTTCCTCCAGCCAGGCGGCGTCCGGCACCGACGGAACGTCGTTCTTCTTCACTGCGCGGTCCCCGTGTTCGAAAGTCGTGTCCGCACCGCCGGGTGTCTTCCCCCGTACGGCCGGGCGGCGCGGCCGTACGGCTCGTCACCCGGCGTGCACCCTACGGGCCCCGGGCGCGCGCCCATCGCCCGGGGCGGCGTCCGCGCGGCGCGCCCGGAGCGGCGATTCACCCTTCTCCGGCAGGAACCCGGCCCTCCGCACCCTCGTTCTGCACGGCGGGTCGTCTCTAGGAGGTCATGCGGTGGATACGTACACCGGCGTCGTCTGGCCACTGCCACGGCTGCTCGGGGAGCATGCCCGGCACCTCGGGGACAAGGTCTGCTTCGAGGACCGGCTCCGCCGGGTGACCTACCGGGAGCTGGAGCGGCGGACCGGGCGGCTGGCCGGTCATCTGGCGGACCTCGGCGTGGCGCGCGGCGACCGGGTGGCCGTGCTGCTCGGCAACCGGGTCGAGGCGGTCGAGAGCCTGCTCGCCGTCACCCGGGCGAGCGGCGTGGGCGTGCCGCTGGACCCGGGAAGCTCCGAGGAGGAACTGGCCCGGCTGCTGGACGACTGCGGGGCGCGGGTCCTCGTCACCGACGGCGCCTGCCTGGCGCGCCGGCCGTCGTTGGTGCGGCGCGGCGGGCTGACCGTGGTGGCGGCCGAGGGCGGTGCCGAGGAGGAGATCGGGGACGGATGCGGGGGCGGGGCCGGGGACGGGTCCGGGGGTGGGGCTTCCGGCGTCTCGCGTCCGGAGCCGCACCCGGGCCGGCTCCCGCAAGGTGTCCTGCGGTACGAGGAGTTGGCGGGCGCACGATCCCGGACACCGGCCCGGGACGATCTCGGCCTGGACGAAGTGGCCTGGCTGCTCTACACCTCGGGCTCCTCCGGCACCCCCAAGGGCGTGCTGTCCACCCAGCGCAACCGCCTCGCGCCGGTCGCCGCGGGCCTCGTCGGCGTCCTGGGCCTGTCCGAACGGGACCGGGTGCTCTGGCCGTTGCCCCTCCATCACGCGATGAGCCAGGTGGTGTGCTTCCTCGGGGTGATCTCGGTGGGGGCGAGCGCACGGCTCCTGCCCCGGTTCACGGTGGCGGGCGTCCTCGATGAACTGCGGGGCAAGGATGCCTCGTTCACCCTGCTCGGTGGAGTGCCGACCACGTTCGCGGCACTGCTCGACGCGGTCCGGGAGGAGGACGAGGAGCACGGCGCGGGCGGTCACGGCCGCGGTCTCGGATCTTCCGCGCTGCGCGGCTGCGTCAGTGGCGGCGCGGCGGCCGGGCCCGGCTTCCGGGAGTCGTTCGAGGCGATCTGCCGTGTGCCCTATCTGGAGCACTACGGCAGTACGGAGGCGGGCCCGGTCACCATGCCGGTCCCCGGCCGCGCGGCGAGTGCGGCGGCGGACGAGGCGGACGGCGGGTGCGGCCGGGTGATTCCCGGCACCCGGGTCCGGGTCGGCGGGGGACCCGACGGCCGGGACACCGGCGAGGGCGAGTTGTGGGTCAAGGGGCCCGGGATCATGGCGGGTTACCACGGCCGGCCCGAGGCCACGGCGGAGGTGCTGCGCGAGGGCTGGTTCCGTACCGGCGACCTGGCCAGGGTCGGGGCCGCCGGCGCGCTCTCCCTCACCGGCCGGGTGAGCGAGCTGATCATCCGGGGCGGGGTGAACGTCCATCCCGCCGAGATCGAGGCCGTGTTGCGCCGGATCCCCGGGGTGGCGGACGCCGCCGTGGCCGGTCGCCCGCATCCCGTCTTCGGCGAGGTGCCGGTCGCCTATCTGGTTCCCGGGCCCGGCGGCGGGCTGCCGGACCGGGGGCGGGTCCTCGCCGCCTGCCGTGCGGAGCTGTCCGCCGTCAAGGTGCCGGTCGAGCTGTTCGAGGTGGACGAGCTTCCCCGTACCACCTCAGGGAAGATCGTCCGGCGGGAGCTCCCCGGCCTGCCCGCCCGGCCGCTCGACGCACAAGCCGCGGGGCCGCTCGGCCCCCGGGCCGCCGGGTCGGCGACGGCGGATCTCCTGGCCTTGGTGCGGGGCGAGGTCGCCGCCGCGCTTGGCCACACGCCCGAGGCGGTGGAACCAGCCGTCGCACTACGGGACTTGGGCATGGACTCGCTGACCGCGACGGTGCTGCGCGAGCGGCTGTCGGCGGCCACCGGTCTGCCCCTCTCCGAGGCCGTGGCCTTCGACTTCCCCACGGCCACCGCGCTCACCGCCCATCTCGCCTCCCGCCTCGCCGAACGGAGCGCCACCGGACCGGCTCCCGACGGTCCCGCCGCCGCCCGGAGTGCGCTGCGGCCGGACGACGACCCCGTGGTGATCGTGGGAATGGCCTGCCGCTACCCCGGGGACGTGACCTCCCCCGAGGAGCTGTGGCGGCTGGTGGCCGACGGCCGGGACGCCATCGGCCCCTTCCCCACCGACCGGGGCTGGGACACCGAGGCGCTGTACGACCCGGACCCCACCCGGCCGGGCCGGACGTATGTACGCGAGGGCGGCTTCCTGAACGGCGCGGACCGCTTCGACCCCGGCTTCTTCGGCATCTCGCCCCGCGAGGCCCTGGCCATGGACCCGCAGCACCGGCTGCTGCTCGAAGTGGCCTGGGAGGCATTCGAGCACGCCGGTCTCGTTCCCGGCGTCCTGCGCGGCTCGGCGACCGGGGTGTACGTCGGGCTGATGTACAGCGACTACGCCGGCCGGCTGGCGACGACGCCCGAGCGGGTCGAGGGGTACCTCGGCCTCGGCAACGCCGGAAGCGTCGCCTCCGGCCGGATCGCCTACACCCTCGGCCTCGAAGGCCCGGCCCTCACCGTGGACACGGCCTGCTCCTCCTCCCTGGTGGCCCTGCATCTGGCGGCCCAGGCGCTGCGCCGGGGCGAGTGCGCGTACGCGCTGGCCGGTGGCGCCACGGTGATGTCGGGGCCCTCGTCGTTCGTGGAGTTCAGCCGCCAGGGGGCGCTGGCCCCGGACGGCCGGTGCAAGGCGTTCGGCGCGGGCGCCGACGGCACGGGGTGGGCCGAGGGCGCCGGGATGCTGCTGCTGAGCCGGCGGTCCGAGGCGCTCCGCGCGGGGCTTCCGGTGCTGGCCGTGGTGCGCGGCTCGGCGGTGAACCAGGACGGGGCGAGCAACGGGCTGACCGCACCGCACGGTCCGGCGCAGCAGCGGGTGATCCGGCAGGCCCTCGCGGACGCGGGGCTGACGCCCGGGGACATCGACGCGGTGGAGGCCCATGGCACCGGCACCCGGCTGGGCGATGTCATCGAGGCGGAGGCGTTCTTCGCGACGTACGGGCGGCAGGCTCGGCGACTCCCCCTCCGGCTGGGGTCGGTGAAGTCGAACATCGGCCACACGCAAGCCGCCGCCGGGGTGGCCGGTGTGATCAAGATGGTGCAGGCGATGCGGCACGGCACACTGCCGCGCACGCTGCACGCCGACGAGCCGACCCCCCGGGTCGACTGGTCGTCGGCGCCCCTCCGGCTGCTGACCGAGGCGGTGGAGTGGCCCGCGTCGGACCGTCCGCGCCGGGCGGGGGTGTCCTCGTTCGGTATCAGCGGCACCAACGCCCATGTGGTGCTGGAGGAGGCGCCGCGAGACGAGGACGGCAAGGCGAGGGAAAAGCGGGCGTCGCGCGGCGGACCGGACACCGCGGTGATCTGCCCGGTGTCGGCCAGGAGCGCGCCGGCGCTGCGGGAACAGGCACGGCGGCTGTACGACCGGGTGGCGGCCGACGCCGGCGCGACACCGGCGGACCTCGGGTACGCGCTCGCCACCACCCGCACGGCCTTCGAGCACCGGGCCGTGGTGGTGGCCCGCGACCGGGCCGGGCTGCTCGGCTCCCTGCGGGCCGTGGCGGAGGGCGGCACCGCCCCCGGGACGCACACGGGCACCTCACGCCGGCACGGTCCGATCGCTGTGCTGTTCACCGGCCAGGGGAGTCAACGCCTAGGCATGGGAAGCGAGTTGTACGCGTCGCGTGATCTGCATCCGGCCTTCGCCGAGGCGTGGGACTCGTGCTGTGTCCTGCTCGATCCACCGCTTCCCGTGCCGCTGCGGGATGTCGTCTTCGCCGAGCCCGGTACGGAGGAGGCGGCGCTGCTGGACTCGACCCGGTACGCGCAGCCGGCGCTCTTCGCCCTGGAGACCGCTCTGTTCCGGCAGTTCGAGGCGTGGGGGGTACGCCCCGACCTGGTGGCCGGGCACTCGGTGGGCGAGGTGACGGCGGCGCACGTCGCCGGGGTGCTGTCCCTCGCGGACGCGTGCGCGCTGATCGCGGCCCGGGGCCGGCTGATGGACGCCCTGCCCGAGGGCGGCGCGATGGTGGTGGTGGCCGCGGGCGCGGACGAGGTGGCGGACCGCCTCGTGGCAGCCGGGTACGGGCCCGGGGCCGGGCCCTTGGTGGAGATCGCCGCGGTCAACGGGCCCGCAGCGGTGACTCTTTCCGGTGACGAGGCCGCGGTACGGGAGGTCGCCGCGTTCTTCCGGGAGCGGGGACGCGCGGTGACGCCGCTCCGGGTAAGCCACGCCTTTCACTCCGCCCGGATGGAGCCGATGCTCGCGGACTTCGCGGACGTACTGCGTGATCTGACCTTCGCCGCGCCCCGGTTGCCGCTGGTGACGGCGGTGAAGGGCGGCCGGGCGGCCACCGAGGAGGAGCTGCGCCGCCCCGAGTTCTGGGTGGACCATGTCCGCCACCCGGTCCGGTTCGCCGATTCGATCGCGCGGCTGGCCGAACAAGGTGCCACGCATTACGTCGAGTTGGGGCCCGAGGGAGCGCTCACCGGTCCGGTGCGCGACTGCCTCGCCGCGTCCGGCGTGTCCCCGGTGCCGCTCGTCCTGCCGACCTTGCGCCGGTCTCGACCGGAGCCGGAGGCCCTGCTCGACACGCTGGCCGCGCTGCACGCCCACGGGACACCCGTCGACTGGCGGGCCGTGTTCGCCGGACGGGGCGGGCGGCGCGTCCCCCTGCCCACGTACGCCTTCCAGCGCCGCCGGTACTGGCTGGACCCCGACCCGGCGCCCGCCCCGGCCTCCGGTCCGGAGTCGTCGGCTGGAGCCGGGGCCGGGGCCGGCGGGACCGGCCGTCCGCCGCATCCGTTCCTCCGGTCGGCCATCCGCACCGCCGACGACGACGGGCTGTTGCTGAGCGGGGTGCTCTCGGTGTGCGACCAGCCGTGGCTCGCCGACCACGAGGTGGCCGGGGAGATCTTGCTGCCGGGCGCGGCCTTCGTCGACATGGCCCTGTACGCCGGCGCCTCGGTGGGCGCGGACGCGCTGGACGAACTGGTCCTGACCGCCCCGCTGGTCCTGCCCGTGGACGAGGCCGTCGCCGTGCAGGTGAAGGTGACCGGCCCGGACGACGCGGGCCGGCGGACCGTGCTCTTCCACTCCCGGCCGGACGCCTCGGCGGCCGACGGGCCCTGGGTTCGCCATGCCACCGGCACGCTGTCGCCGGCGCGAGAGGCCGCCGTGGCCGAGGAGACGACCGACGGCGGATCCTGGCCGCCCGAGGGGGCGGTCGCGCTGTTCGCCGGCGGGGAGGGGGCCGGAGCGGGACCGTACGAGCGGCTGGCCGAAGGCGGCCTGCGGTACGGACCCGCTTTCCGGGGACTGCGGGCCGTCTGGCGGCACGGGGCGGAGCTGTACGCCGAGGTCGCCCTGCCCGAGGAAGCGCTCCGGGATCCCCTCTCCGGTGCGGAGGGCCCGCGGTTCGTCCTGCATCCGGCGTTGCTCGACGCGGCGTTGCACGCCCTGGCCCTGGACCAGGTGACCGGCTCCGCTCCCGAAGCGACGGAGCCGGAGGCCGACGGGCTGCCCCTGCCGTTCGCGTTCAGCGGGGTACGCGTCCACGCGCGCGGCGTCCGGCACGTACGCGTACGGGTGTCGCCCGGGACCGACGGGCAGGCCGGAGTGGAGCTGACCGACGGGACGGGAGCGCCGATGGTCACGATCCGCTCGCTGGCGCTCCGGCCCCTGCCGCGCGACGGCTCGACGGCTGCGGGCGCCGCCGCCCCCGCCGCGCTCCATCGGTACGCGTGGAACCCGCGCCCGGCGCCGTCCGAATCGCCCGGGGCGATGCCGCGCTGGGGGGTGCTGGACGCGGTGGGCAGCGGTCCGGTGGGCGTGCTCGCGCCGCCGGGATCGGGTGTTCCGGTGTACGGCGACCCGTCGGAGTGCGAGGGATCGACGGCCTTCGTGGTGGCGGTGTGCCCGCCGTCCGGTGCCTCCGACGGCGACGAGCCCGGCGACCAGGCCGCCGAACTGCTACGGACGACCGAGTGGGCGCTGACTCTCGTGCAAGAGTGGCTGAAGCGGACGGAGTCGGCGGACTCCCGGCTCGTTCTCGTCACTTCCGGCGCCGTCCCCACCGGCCGGGCCGACGAGGTCGCGGCATCGATGTCCTCGCACGCGTCGGTGTGGGGGCTGGTCCGCTCGGCCCTGCGGGAGAACCCGGGCCGCTTCGCACTGATCGACGTGGACGGGGCCCCGGCATCCTGGCGTGCACTGCCCGCGCTCGCGGCCGCCCCGGTGCCGGAATCGGCGCTACGCGAAGGAACGGTGTACGTACCGGAGTTGGCGCCGCTGCCCATCGCTCCGGAGGCCCGCACCCGCCGAACGCTCGACCCGGACGGCACCGTTCTGGTCACCGGCGGCACCGGTTCCCTGGGCGCGCTGGTGGCGCGGCATCTGGTCGCCGTCCACGGGGTCCGGCATCTGCTGCTCGTCGGGCGGCGCGGGGCCGATGCCCCGGGAGCACGGGAGCTTGCCGCCGAACTGCGGGCGGGGGGCGCCCAGGTGACCGTGCGCGCCTGCGACGTCGCGGACCGGACCGCGCTCGCCGCGCTGCTCGACGCGGTGCCGGCAGCTCACCCGCTGACCGGGGTCGTCCACACCGCGGGGGTCCTGGACGACGGTGTCGTCCCGGCGCTCACCGGCGAGCGGCTGAGGCGGGTGCTGCGCCCCAAGGCGGACGCCGCTCTCGCGCTCCACGAACTGACCCGCGATCTGCGAGAGTTGCGACTCTTCGTGCTGTTCTCCTCGATCGCGGGCACCTTCGGCTCCGCCGGCCAGGCCAACTATGCCGCCGCCAACTGCGCGTTGGACGCACTCGCCCACCACCGGCGGCGGCTGGGCCTGCCGGGGACGTCGATCGTCTGGGGTCCCTGGCGCCAGGACGACGGCATGATGGCGCACTTGAGCGACGCGGATCTACGCCGGATGGCCCGCTCCGGGTTCGCCCCGCTCGGGCCGGAAGAGGGCCTGGCCCTCTTCGACGCGGCGGTGGCCGGTGACGAACCCGTGGTGGTGGCGGCCCGGCTCACCCCGTCCACGCCCCGGCCCGCCGCCCCTTCGGGAAGCGGAGGCGGCGGCGGACGCGAGGACGGCGGGAGTCCTCGCCGGGCGCTCGCGGCGGTGTCTCCCGGTGAGCGGCCCGGGGTGCTGCTCGCGACGATCCGGACCCTGGCCGCCCGCGCCCTGGGCCACGGGGAGGAAGCGGACGAGATCGAGGCGGACACCCTGCTCGCGGACCTGGGGCTCGACTCCCTGGCGGCGGTCGAACTGCGCAACGCGCTCGCCTCGGCCACGGGGCTGCCCCTGCCGTCCACCCTTCTATTCGACTTCCCGACCCCGCGCGCCCTCGCCGCGGAGCTGGATCAGCGGTACGCCGACACGGCTGACGAGGGCGATGGGAACGCGCCGGGGGCGGACCAACCGGAAGCAGCCCGCCGGAAGCCGGCTCTCCCGGCAGGTCCGGCAGGTCCGGCGGGTCCGGCGGTGGGCGCCGCGCCACGAGTCCCCGACGCCACGTCCGACTCCCTCGGCGCGCTCTTCCGTACCGCGTGCGCCCAGGGGCGGAGCTGGGACGGCATGGCTCTCCTCACCATGGCGGCGCGCCTGCGCCCGGTCTTCGACGGCTCCGGGGCGGCCGGCGCGGCACACCCGCCCGTACCCCTCGCGTCGGGCGGCGCGGGCGCCCGGCTGCTCTGCTGCCCCGCGCTCAGCGCGCTCTCCGGACCGCAGGAGTACGCGCGCCTCGGCGCCGGGCTGCGGGGCCTGCGGCCCGTAGCCGCGCTGCGACACCCGGGATTCGAGCCCGGGGAGACCCTGCCCGCCACTCTGGACGCGCTCGTCACCGCGCACGCCGCCGCCGTCCGCGCGGCCTCGCCCGACGGTCCCCCGGTCCTGCTGGGCAGGTCGGCGGGCGGCTGGGTGGCCCATGCCGTGGCGGAGCGGCTGGAAGCGGAGGGGTTCGCTCCGGCGGCCGTCGTCCTGGTGGACACCTATCCCCCGGGTCACGACGACCGGGACCGGGCGCTCTCCGCGATGACGACGGACATGCTGCGCCGGGCGGCGGAGTTCGCCTCCGCCGAACCGGACCGGCTCACCGCCATGGCCGGCTATTTCGAGCTCTTCGACGCCTGGCGGCCCGCGCCGCTCGCCTGCCCGACCCTGTACGTACGCGCCCGGGATCCGCTGCCCGGCACCGTACCCGCCCCGGAGTGGAGCCTCCCCCACACCGCGCTCACCGTGCCCGGGGACCACTTCACCCTGCTGGAGGAGCACGCCCGTACCACCGCGCTCGCCGTCCACCGATGGCTTGGTGAGCGGGGCGCGGCGCACGGGACGGCCATGCCGTGAGCCCCCGGTCCCGTGCGGCCTGATCACAGACCGCACGGGGCCGGAGCATCCGGGACGGACGGCCGGGGTGACGGCGGCGAGGGGGCGTCGGCGGCGTGCGCGCTTCTGCGGGTTCACCCCGCCCCGGCCCGCTCCTTGCGCGAGAGTTCCGGGAGGGCGTGCAGCCGTACGGACGCGGAGCCGAGGGCGTTGTGGCGATCGGCCCAGGCGTGCAGAGCGGCGCGGCACGCGTGGTCGAGGTGGTGGACGCCGGAGAGGTCCAGGACGATCCGGCGGTCGCCGGGCAGGTTCTCCAGACTGTCGAGCACCTGCGGCAGGCGCAGGAAGTTCACCGTCCCGACGACGCGGACCCGTATCCCGTCGTGGCCGTCGTCGTGGTGTTCCACCCGCAGATGGGACGCCTCCCAGGCGGCCTTCGCCACCGACAGGACGAGTCCGATCAGCACGCCTTCGAACATGCCGGCCGCGACGATCGCCACCGCCGTCGCGACGAGCACGAACGCCTCGCCGCGATGGGTGCGCCAGAGCGCCGCGAGCCCGCGGAACGGGATCAGTTTCCAGCCCGCGTGGACGAGGATCCCGGCGAGGGCCGCGAGCGGGATGTACGCGAGGACGGCGGGCAGCGCGGCCGCGAAGAGCAGCAGCCACACCCCGTGCAGCACGCGGGACGCCTTGGTCCGGGCGCCCGCCTCGACGTTGGCCGAGCTGCGCACGATGACCGCCGTCAGCGGCAGGGCGCCGAGCAGTCCGCACACGGCGTTGCCCACGCCTTGGGCGACGAGTTCCCTGTCGTACTCCGTACGCGGCCCGGTGTGCAGCCGGTCGACGGCCGCCGCGCTGAACAGCGACTCCGCGGAGGCGATCAGCGCGAAGGCCAGCACCGTGCCGAGCAGCGCCGGGTCGGCGAGGCCCGTGAAGGCGTCGGCGCCGGGCAGCCGTACGGCGTCGAACACGCCGCCCACCCGCACCGTGGCGACCGGCAGACCGGCCGCCGCGGTCACCCCGGCGGCCAGCAGCACCGCCACCAGCGCCCCCGGTACCGCCCGCACCCGGCGGGGCAGCCTTCGCCACAGCACGACCACGGCGATGGTTCCGGCGGCGACGGCGAGGGAGGTCAGGGGTACGGTGTCCGCCAGCGCGCCGGCCAGGGCGCCGGGCAGTTCCACCAGTTTGGCGATCCCCGAGTGGGGCGCGGGCAGTCCGGCCGCCGCGTAGAGCTGGCCCGCGATGATCACGAGGCCGATCCCGGCGAGCATCCCCTCGACGACGGACAGGGAGATCGCCCGGAACCAGCGCCCCCAGCGCAGCAGGCCCATGACGATCTGCAGGAGCCCGGCCAGCAGCACGATCGCGCCGAGGGCGGGCAGTCCGAAGGTCCGGACGGCCTCCGCGACCAGCACGGTGAGACCGGCCGCCGGGCCGGAGACCTGAAGGCTGCTGCCGCGCATCACACCGGTGACGAGGCCGCCCACGATGCCGGTGATCAGGCCGAGTTCGGCGGGCACGCCGGAGGCGACGGCCACCCCGACGCAGAGCGGGAGGGCGACGAGGAAGACGACGAGCGAGGCGGCGAAGTCCTGCCGTATGTCGTGGCGGGAGAAGGAGGAGCGGGAAAAGGACATGGGTGTCCCCCCAGAGGGTCTCGCGGAAGCGGGGCCGTGGGCCCGCTTCCGGACGTCGGAGCGGAGCGGTGCGGAAGGGAGCGGACACGCGCACGGCGGCGCGTCCGGCCGGCGCGATGGAGCGTGTACGCCTCGGACGCCTGGCCGGCGACGTGACCTCGCCCGCCGCGTGCGCGGAGGGTCCGTCGCGGTGCCGGGTCCGGGCGTCATGGATCGCCGCGCGGGACGGCCGTGGGCGGCCGTCGGCGGCCGTCGGCCGGTGGGGCGGGAGGTGCTGGAGCGGCGGCCCTGGTCAGGGTGGGGGGCTGCCGTTCGCAAGGCCGGCCGGACCCGGGACGCACCTCGTGGGGCGGTCGGGTCGCCCGACCTCGACAGGCCGGGGCGCGCTTCGGGTCACCTCGTCGGGACCCGGAGTCGGCTGGCACGGGGTGGGTGGGAAGTGGATCCGGCGGCGAGGCGCCCCGTCCGCACACGAGTGGGCGCCATCGGCGACGGACCGAGGGGATCCTCGGCGATCCGGATACGGAGGGGCGGTCGGCCGGTCAGTCGATCGGTCGGTCGGTCGGTCGGCTTGGTGAGCACATGCGCCCCTGGAGAGGCGCTGTCCTCGCCCTTCACAAATGAGAGGTCAAGGAAAGGTCATCGCAAAGTAAACAGCATCGCGTGCCCTCGCTCGCCGCGATTCATCAGGACGGGTGGTTTACGACCGGATACGGCCGCAGGATGACGCGATCACCAACGAAAACAGCGCGCGGGGCCTGTCCGCGCGCCGCACGGTTCGACCCTCACGCGCCGACGCGCGCCTGAACGCGCCCCTGACCTTGGGCTGCTCCCTACCCGGTTCCCTGAATTCCCCGGGATCCCCGGGCCCCCTGGAACGTGACGCATCCGGCCCGGGAGGGCGGGGCGCACCCGGCATCGACACGGGCGGCCCGGCCCTCCCGGGCCGTGGCGGTCATCTCTACGCGGTCACCTTCAAGCGGTCATCCGTGCACGGTCATCCCCGCGTCGACGCCGGGACGGTGCGCGCCGAAGGCGGCGGCCATCCCCCAGAGGGTGTCGGCGACCGCGCGGGCGCCGGGGGCGCCGGGCTCGATGAGCGTGTAGTGGCCAATGCCGGGCAGCGTGACGGTCCTCATGTCCTGATGCACGGCCGCGTAGTCGGCGAACTGCGTGAGCGGGACCTCCTCGTCCACGGCACCGTGCAGCAGCACCGTCGGTACGCCCGTGGTGCCCGCCCCGCGCAGCAGGGTGAGGGGGTCGACCTCGGCCATCCGCTGCTCGAACTCCTTTACTCCCCCCATGAGTTGCACGGCGGCACCGTCGCTGAGGTCGTCGCGGCGGGTCGCTTCGAGGTCCGTGATCGGGGCGAGTGCCAGCACACCCGTCGGGAGGGTTCGGGTGTGCCAGGGAGAGCCCTCGGGCAGCAGGCCGCGGGCCGCGCACCACAGCGCCAGATGGCCGCCGGAGCAGTGCCCGGCGAGCAGGTAGGGCCGCCCTTCGGGCAGGGTGTCCACGATCCGCGCGATGTCGTCGAAGGTCTCCGGGTAGCCGCCGGCCCCGCCGGAGCGGCGGAATCCGGGCAGCAGTACGTCGAAGCCCTGCTGGGCGAGGTAGGCCGCGAAGGGGGTGAGGTGCATGCGGTCGTAGCGCCAGTAGCCGCCGTGCAGCAGGATCACCAGCGGGGCACCGGGGGTGTCGGCGGGCCCTGCGGACTCGACCGACTCGGCGGACTCGGCGGACTCGGCGGGCCAGAGGTCGTAGGAGTGGTTCGGGTGGTCGCCGTAGCGGCCGCGCTTCGGCGCGAGGACCGGCTTCAGGCTCAGGACCCGCTCCTCCTCCTCCGCCGCGAAGCCGGAGATCTCCCTAGAGGCCACCGCGCACCTCCCACAGCTCCGGGAACACCGGCTTCGTGGCCCGCTGTTCGAGCCAGACGAGGCCGGGAGAACCGGCGCTGCCCGTCTTGGCGCCCATGGCCCGGCGGACCACCATGATGTGGTCGTAGCGCCAGCGCAGGACCAGTTCGGCCAGGTCGGTGAGCTGTTCGCCGAGGGTCAGCAGCGGATCGCGCTGGGGACCGGCGTAGATCCGCCGCCACACCTCCACGACGCCCGGGTCGGCCGTGTAGGGCGCCGTCATGTCCCGGTCCCGTATGTGCTCCGGTACGGGTAGGCCCCTGCGGTACAGGTAGCCGAGCACCTCGTCGTACAGGGACGGCCGGTGGTACGCCTCGACGAGCGTCTCGTGTACGGCGGGGTCGCCCTGGTGCAGGCGGAGCAGCGTCTCGGACTTGTCGCCGAGGAGGAACTCCAAGTGCCGGTACATCGCGGACTGGTAGCCCGAGGCCGCGCCGAACGCGGCCCGGAAGCCATTGAACTGAGCGGGCGTCAGGGAAGCCAGCGGGGTCCAGGTGGAATTGAGGGAGGTCAGGGCGCGGCGGCTGCGGACGAGGGCGTCGCCGGCGGAGTCGATGTCGTCCTTGGCGAAGGCGGAGGCCGCGGCGCGCCACTCGTGGACGATCAGGGTGAGCCACAGCTCCATCACCTGGGTGCTGACGAGGAATCCCATCTCGTCGGGCGCGTCGGTGAGGGGCCGCTGAAGGTTGTTGAGGACGGAGGCGCGTACGTAGGCGTCGTACGGGCTGGCGCCGTCGTAGGGCCCGGCCGGCAGATCGGCCGGGGGCTGCTGGAGCGGTGTGGACGTGCCGTTGTCCATGGTGAGGATCTCCTGGGATGACGGGCGGTGCGACGGGTGGGGCGCGGGGCTCACGGGCCGAGGTGGACGCCACCGGAGGTGTCGATCCACTGGCCGGTCACCCAGCGGGCCTCGTCGCTCGCCACGAAGGACACGACGTCGGCGATGTCCGCGGGGGCGCCCAGCCGGCCGAACACCGAGGCCGACGAGTAGCGTTCGCGGATCTCCGGGATCGCGAGGGTGGGGTTGATCTCCGTCTCGGTGTAGCCGGGGGCGACGCTGTTGACGGTGATGCCGCGCGGGCCCAGCTCCTGGGCGAGGGTCAGGGTGAGGTAGTCCAGGGCCGCCTTGGTCATGGCGTAGGAGACGATCGCCGGGAAGGCGACGCGGGTGGCGACCGAGGAGATGTTCACGATCCGGCCGCCGTCGCGCAGCCGGTCCAGGCCGCGCTGGACGATGAAGAACGGCGCCTTCGTGTTGATGGCGAACACCCGGTCGTAGTCGGCCTCGGTGACCTCCGCGATCCGGCGGGGGACGGTGATGCCGGCGTTGTTGACGAGGATGTCCAGGCCGGGTTCGGCGCCCCGCTCGGCGAGGGCCCGGTCGAAGGCGGTCCAGAGGGTGTCGGCGTCGCCGGGCACGCCGAGTTCGGCGTGGACCGGGAATGCCTGGCCGCCCTCGGACTCGATCTCCTTGACGGTACGTTCGGCCGCTTCCGCGTCGTGTCCGTAGTGGACGGCCACCAGCGCGCCCTCGCGGGCCAGCCGACGGCTGATGGCCCGTCCGATACCGCGGCTGCCGCCGGTGACCAGGGCGGTCCTGCCCGTGTGGCGCAGGGGGGTGGTCATCACGTTCTCCTTGTTTCCGGGGTGGGGATGGGTGCCGGGCCGATGGGCGCCGGGCGGGTGACTGCCGGGTGAGTGGGCGCCGGACGGGGTGACTGCCGGGCGCGGCGGACGCCGTCAGGCGTCGAAGTCGACGGTGACCTCGGCGCCGAGCGGAGTGGCGCGGCAGACGAGCGTGTAGCCGTCGGCCAGTTGCCCGGCGTCCAGGGCGTACTGGGGGCCGGTCGCCACCTCGCCGTCGAGGACCTTGGCGCGGCAGCTGCCGCAGATTCCCTCGCGGCAGGCGTAGGGCACGTCGGCGTGGTCGCGCAGCAGCGTGTCGAGCAGGGCCGGGTCCTCCGGCCGGGCGGTGACGACCCGGCGCCGGCCGTCGTACAGGGCGGTGATCCGGGTGCCGTCGGCGGTGGACGGCTCCTCGGGCGCGGGCCGGACCGCCGGGGTGTCGTTCCGGTCCCGGCCCAGGGTGAACAGTTCGGAGCGGACCAGCTCCGGGTCGGCCCCCGCGTCCGTCAGGACCGTGCGGGCGAGGTCGGTCAGGCCGGTCGGTCCGCACAGGGCGAAGGTGGTGTCCGGGCCGGGCCGGGCGTCCAGCGCGGCGAGCAGCCGCGGCAGTCCGGTGGCGTCGATCCGGCCGCCCAGGGGCGGGCGGTCCTCCCGGGTGAGGACGTGCAGCACGGCGATTCGGTCGGCGAACTCGTCCTTGAGTACGGCGAGTTCGTCGGCGAGCAGGGCGTCCTCGGCCGTGGGTACGGAGTGGACGAGGGAGACCCGGCAGACCGGGTCGGTACGCAGCGCGTGCGTGGCCATGGCGAAGAGCGGGGCGATGCCGGAGCCGCCCGCGATCAGCACATGGTGGGCACCGGGCCGTTCGGGAAGCCGGAAGGTGCCGGTGGGCGGGGCCAGTTCGAGGTGGTCGCCGGGTGCCAGGCCGGTCAGGGCGTACGTGCCGAAGCCGTCCGGGGAGCCCTGCTTGATCACCAGCCGCAGCGTGCCGGGGTCTTCGAGCGGGGGGCACACGGAGTAACTGCGGCGCAGTTCCTCGCCGCCGCGACGGTGCCGGACGACGACGTGGTCGCCGGGCTCGTGCGCGAAGGTCTCGCGGAGGGTGTCCGGGATGCCCAGGGTGACGGCGACGGCTTCCTTGGTGAGGTGCCGGACGGCGGTGACCGGGAGCCGGTGCCAGCCGGTGCGCCGGCGGGCGGTGGTCGAGATGGCGGAGTTCACGCGGGTCCTCACAGCGCGGTCAAATGGGGGAACAGCTCGTCGCAGCCGGTGCAGCGCAGCATCGACTGGCAGCGGGAGGGGCCGAACGCGCTGTGCGGCCGGGTGGCCCGGGACCCGCAGTGCGGGCAGGGGACCTCGCCGAGCTGGACGAGCACCGGTCCGTCCCCGCGCGCGGGCATCGGCGGGGCGATGCCGTGAGCGGCGAGCGCGGCCCGGCCGGCGGCGGTGATGCGGTCCGTCGACCACGCCGGTGACAGCACCTGCCGGACCCGGCCGTCCGGGTGGCCGCAGTCCGCGAGGACGTCCTGGATCGCGGCCGCCATGGCGGCGAGGGCCGGGCAGCCCACGTACGTGGGCATGAGCTCCACCTCGATACGTCCGTCGCCGCCGGGGGCGACGGAGCCGATCACACCGAGGTCGCCGAGGGCGAGGAAGGGCAGTTCGGGGTCCGGTACGGCCTCGACCCGCGTTCGTACCTCCGCCACCGCCAGGGCCGTCGCGCCGCTCACCAGGAACCTCCGGGGAACTGCCGGTGCACCGACTGGAGTTCGGCCACCAGGGACGCGAACTCCTCGGTGTGCAGGCCCGTTCGGCCGCCTCGGCCCTGCCAGCGCGGAGCCGGGACGTCGAGTCCGGCCCGAGCGATCACCCGGGCGGTGCTCTCCTCCCACCGCGGGCGCAGCAGCGCGGGCGAGGGGGCCGTGCCGGCGGCGGCGATCCGGCGCGTCACGTCGTCCTCGTCGAAGAGTTCCGCCGTGTACGGCCACACCGCCTCCAGACCCTGCCGCATCCGGCGGGTGCTCTCGGGGGTGCCGAGACCGAGCCGTTCGGTCCAGGTGTCGGCGTGCAGCCGGTGGAAGGCGACCTCCTTCGCGGCCCGCTGCCCGAACGCGGCCAGCTCGGGGTCCGAGGAGCCGCCGAGGGCCTCGTAGTACGCGACGGCGTAGTGGGTGTAGGCGAGTTGGCGGGCGATGGTGGTCGCGAAGTCGCCGTTGGGCAGCTCGGTGAGCAGGGTGTTGGTGAACTCCCGGCCGGTACGGGTGTACGCGAGGGCGTCCTCGTCGCGGCCGGTGCCGTCGAGGCGTCCGGCGTGGGTGAGCAGCAGCCGGGCCTGGCCGATGAGGTCCAGGGCGATGTTGGACAGCGCCAGGTCCTCCTCGATGGTGGGGGCCCGGGTGATCCACTGGCACAGCCGCTGTCCGAGGACGAGGGCGTCGTCGCCGAGGCGCAGCAGATGGACGGCGAGATCGGGGTCGAGGCCGAGGTCGGGGCCGGGGTCGAAGCCGAGGTCGGGGGCGGGGGCGAGCCGGACGTCCGCCGGATCACTCGTCATGGTCACCTTCGGGGCCCTTCTCGGTGGTGAGCGGCGCGAAGTGCTCCGCATACCGGTACGGCTTGTGGCGGGCGTTGGCGAAGTACGGGTCGCGGTCCTCCGGGGACGCGGTGTGCACGCCGTCGGAGCGGACCACCCACAGCGACAGCGGCTCGTCGCGGCGGGTGAACAGATCGCGGGCGCGCAGCAGCGCGGTGTCCGGGTCGTAGGCGCGTACCGAGCCCACGTGCTGGTGGGCCAGGCCGCGCCGGGGGCGCAGGAAGACCTCCCAGGACGCCGGGGCGCCCTGGGACTGCGGGCCGCTCATGCGTGTACCTCCGTGCGGTCGTTCTCCTGGGTGCCGGTCTCGCCGGCGCCCTCGGTCCGGGCGGTGTCCCGGGTGGTGGTGTCCTGGGCGGCTGTGTCCCGGGTGTCGGTGTCCCGGCCGGCGGCGGTGTCCTCGGTGCGGGCGGCGTACGCGGCGGCGGCCTCCCGTACCCAGGCGCCGTCCTCGTGCGCGGTGCGCCGGTGGACGACCCGCTGCCGGGCCCAGTGGGTGTTCTCGCCGAGCGCGCGCTGGTAGCCGTCCCGGTCGACCGGGGTGAAGTCGTAGTGGCCGCGCTCCTCGTTCCAGCGGATCGCGGGGTCCGGCAGGGTCAGGCCGAGGCGTTCGGCCTGCGGGGCGCAGCTGTCGACGAAGCGCTGGCGCAGTTCGTCGTTGGTGTGCCGCTTGATGCCCCAGGCCATGGCCCGGCGCGAGATCGCGGCGCCGACCTCCGCGGCCCGCCCGCCGGCACCGCCCGCCTCGGTGTCGGGCGGCCCGAACATCAGCACGACGGCCGGCACCCACCAGCGGTTCACCGCGTCCTGGGCCATCTCCCGCTGCTCCGGCGTCCCCTCGCACAGGGCGCGCATCAGGTCGAAGCCCTGCCGTACGTGGAAGGCCTCCTCCTGGCAGACGCGCCGCATGGCGCGCGCGTAGGGCCCGTACGAGATACGGCACATCGGGGCCTGGTTGACGACGGCGGCGCCGTCCGTCAGCCAGGCGATGGTGCCGGTGTCCGCCCAGGTCAGCGCGGGGTGGTTGAACGTGGCCGCGAAGCGCTGGCGGCCCGTGTGCAGCGCGTCCAGCAGGTCCTCGCGGTCCACGCCCAGGGTCTCGGCGGCGGAGTACAGGTACAGGCCGTGGCCGGCCTCGTCCTGGACCTTCGCGATCAGCAGGGACTTGCGGTACAGGGAGGGTGCCCGGGTGAGCCAGGCGCCCTCCGGCTGCATGCCGATGATCTCGGAGTGGGCGTGCTGGGCGAGCTGCCGGAGGATCAGGCGGCGGTAGCCGTCGGGCATCCAGTCGCCCGGCTCGACGGCCTCGCCTGCGCCGACCCATGCCTCGAACCGCTCCAGCGGATCGACCTCGGCCTCGGACCCGGTCTCGGATCCGGTCCCGACCCCGGCCACCGTTCCCGTCGCGGCCCCGGTCCCGGTCGCGATGCCGGTCGTGGCGCCGGGGGACTCTGTCGCGCTCACGCCGCGCCTCCCCGGCCGGTCCCCGCCGGCCCCGGAACGTACGCGCCCTCCGACCGGACCCCTCGCCTGGACACTGGCATCACTCCTTCGGCATGTCTCGGGCGCGTGCGGCGCCCGCCGTGCCCGGCATCCCGGGCGCGGCCTGTGACTGGGAAAGAGTCACGGCGGCGGGCCCGCAATCCCCGAGTCCACGGCATGTGCGCGTGACAAACGTCACGCGGAGCCGGGGGGATTGCGGTCGGGCGCGGACGCCTCTTGTTCGGGTGACAGACGTGGGACGCGAGGACCCGGCGACCGGCCGGGCGCCTCGCCCGGCGGCGGGTCCGCCGGAACGAAAGGGAGCGACAGATGATCACCGTCAGGGAGCTGCTGGTCGAGCTGACCGGCATGGAGGAGTACGCGGACGTCCAGCGGGTCGCCGACGACACCGACCTCGCCGCGAGCGGCATCGACTCGGGTGACCTCGTCCGGCTCGTGCTGCTGGTCGAGCAGCGGGCCGGGGTGGAGATCACCGCCGACGACATGGAGCGGTTGCACTCGATCGCCGACTACGAGCGGTTCGTCGCCGAGCGCTCCACGGCCGCTGCGAGTGGCGGCGTCTGATGTGGACGACCCAGCTGCTGGAACGCAACCGGCAGTGTTTTCCCGGGCGTACGGCGCTGGTCGACGACCGGCGTGCGGTCACCTGGGAGCAGTTCCACGACCGCACGCTCGAACTCGCCCTGGGCATGGCGGAGCTGGGAATCGAGCGCGGTGACCGGGTCGCCGTGCTCTCCAAGGACCGGATCGAGGTCCTGGAGACCTACTTCGCGCTCGCCCGGCTCGGCGCGCTGTTCGTGCCGCTGAACCACAGTCTGACCGTGCCCGAGGTCGAGGGCATCGTGGCGCGGGTCGGGGCGGTCGCCGTGTTCGGCGAGTCCGAACTGCTGGATCGGCACACGGAGTTGCCGCCGTCGGTGCGGCTCCGGGTCGCGCTCGACAAGCCGGTCTTCGAGACGCTCGGCACGATGGCGTCCGAGCGGGACATGCCCGTCGTGGCCGACACCGATCCCGTGGCCGTGCTGCACACCTCGGCGACCACCGGGCAGGCCAAGGGCGTCACGGTCGACAGTGCCTCCTTCCGTGCCATCGCCCTGGGCTGGCTGGTGTCGGCCCGGCCCACCGACGACATCGTGATGGTCAACTGCTGCCCGCTGTACCACGGCAGCATGGTGGTGTCGCTCACCTACATGGCCGCGGGCGCGACCATCGTGCTCATGCCGGGCTTCACCCCGCAGCGGGCGCTGGCCGCGGTGGAACGGCACCGGGCGACCCATATGTGGCTGGTCCCGCAGATGCTGCGCTTCATGCTCCAGTCCAAGGGCGCGGACCGGCTCGACCTGTCCACGCTCCGGGAGATCCTCTACGGCGCCGCACCCATGCCTCTCGACGTGTACGAGGAGGCCGTACGGCGCCTCGGCTGCGGCTTCCGGCAGGTGTACGGCATGACGGAGGTCGGCGGCCCGTTCGTCACCCTCGGCCCCGACGAGCACCCGGAGCCCGGGGACGTCACGGCGCGCATCCCCTGCGGCCGGGTGATCCCCGGGATGTCCGCCCGCGCGGTGGGCTCGGACGGCACGGAGCTGCCGACCGGCGAGACCGGCGAGATCGTGGTGCGCGGGCCCGGCGTGATGCAGGGGTACTGGAACGACCCGGAGGCCACCCGCGAGATCGGTCTGAACGGCTGGATCAGAACGGGCGACCTGGGGTTCCTGGACGAGGCGGGGCGGATCCATCTCGTGGACCGCACCAAGGACCTCATCATCCGGGCCGGACAGAACGTCTACCCCTCGGAGATCGAACGCGCCCTGCTCGGCCACCCGGCGGTGCGGGACGCGGCGGTGGTCGGGATACCGGACGAGGACTACGGCGAGGTGCCCCTCGCGTACGTGGTGGCCGAGCCGGGTACCGAGGCCCTCGAACTCCTCGGGCACGTCTCACGGTTGCTGGCCCCGTACAAGCGCCCCCGTCGGGTGGAGTTCATCGAACAGGTCCCCCGCAACCCGGCCGGCAAGATCGTCAAGAAGCTGCTGCGGGCCTGAGGAGCATGCGCCCACCGGGTATCGGCCACCTCTTCGACGAGGACCGACTGGCCGTGTGGCGGCAGGAGTTGGAGGGGGCGGGGCTCGGTCTGGGCGTCGCCCTCGCCACCGAGCCCCGGCTGGCCCCCGCCGGACCCGGTGAGGCGGCGGCGATCGTACCGATGCCCGGCCGGCGCCGGTCCGAGTTCCTCGCGGGCCGGCTCGCCGCGCGCCGCGCGCTGCGCGCGGTCGGGCTCGACTGCGGGGACATACCCCGCGTCGGCCGGCTGCCGCGTTTCCCGCCCGGCAGGGCGGCATCGATCTCCCACAGCGCCGGCGTCGCGGTCGCGGTGGCCCGCGCCCCCGGCCACGACACCCCGCTCGGCTGCGATCTGGAACTCCGCCCGCTGCCGTACACAGCGGCCCGGCTGATCCTGCGCGAAGACGAGGAACACCTGCTGCCCGCCTGGCCGGTGACGGCCCTCTTCTCCGCGAAGGAGGCGGCGTGGAAGGCCCTGGCGGGCGAGATCCCCGGGAGCACGCTGCGCGATCTCCGGGCAGGAGCGGACGGTGCGGCATGGGCCGACGGCGCGGGCGAGGCGGACGGTGCGGGCCGGCTGCGGGTGTCGACCCGCCAGGCCACGCCGCGTACGGTGCGGGTCCGTGTGCGCGCCGCCGGACCAGGGGTGTTCAGCGTGGTGCTCGGCCGGGACACGGGCTGACGGGCGTCTGACGCCGGGGCCGCCGGATCGACAGCCCCGCCAGATCGCGAGACGGCCGGCTCTGGCGCGGCAGCGCTCTCGCCGGAAGAGCGAGTCGTACATCTCCCCTCACTCGCCGCAGAGTTCAAGCATGACCACGCCCGGTCCGCAGAAGTTCTGCGGACCGGGCGTGGTCATGCGGTGCCCCTCCCGGACAGGTTATACGGCTCCGGTCCGCCGCGCGTCCGCGGTGCCACACAGGGCCTCGGCCACAGCCTTGCCGATCAGGGCGATCGGCTCGGGTTCGGTCATCTCGTAGTGCCCACAGGGCACGGCGAGTTCGCGCAGCGTCCCTCCGACGTGAGGCCGCCAGGCATCCGCCTTGCCGGACCGGACCGCGAAGTCACCGGATCCGCCCTCGACCGTCTCCTCCTCCGCGCTGAAGAACAGCACGTCGCCGTCGAACCGGCCGGGCTCGAACTGCGGGGCGATCCGCAGGTTGTTGCGCATGACGTCGGCGATCGCGGCGGCCTGCGCCCGGGTGACGGGCGAACCGTCCGGATCCGCCTCGATCTTGCTCTCGATCAGGTCCAGGACCTCGGCCACGGCGGGCGGTTCGGCGTGCGCGTCCACCGGCAGTCCGGCCACTCGCATCAGCAGGGCCGCCACCTGGCGTTCGGCCGCCGCGTCGTCGTACCAGTCGCCGTACGGCTGCGGGGCGTCCAGCATGGCCAGCAGCTCCACCCGCTCCCCCTGTTCCTGGAGGGCGCGGGCCATCGCGTGGGCGACGAAGCCACCGTAGGACCAGCCAAGGAGCCGGTAGGGACCGTTCGGCTGCACCTCACGGACCAGGCCGGTGTAGAAGGCGACCATCTCCGCGGCGTCGGACACGGGCGGCCGGGTGCCGTCGAGCCCGGCGGCCTGGATGCCGTACACCGGCTGGTCGCCGCCGAGGTGGGGCAGCAGTCCGGTGTAGCGCCAGGACACACCGGCGCCGGGGTGCACGCAGAACAGCGGGGTGGCACCGCCCTCGGCACGCAGCGGCAGCAGCGGCGCGAGAGCGCTCGGGGCACTCGGGGTGCTCGACGCCCCGCCGCCACCGGCCCCGCCCCCGTCCCCACCGTCGCCCGTGGCCGCGTCGGCGGCCGTGAGGACTCCGGCGATGGTCGGTGCGGCGAGCAGGGTGGCGGCCGTCAGGTCGAGCACCCCGGCCTGGCGGAGCCGGCCCGTCAGCAGGACGGCGCGCATGGAGTCGCCGCCGAGGTCGAAGAAGTTGTCCCGCACGCCGATTCCGCCGATGCCGAGGATCTCCTCCCAGTACCGGGCGACCGTCCGCTCGCGGTCGGTGCGGGGCGGTACGTGCTCGGTGGCGAGCCTCGGCCGGGGCGCGAGGGCGGTCGGCCCGGACCCGGCCGGGTCCGGGGTGTCGGAGCCGGTCGCGCGGGCCCCGGGGGCATCGATCCAGTGCCGGTGCCGCTCGAAGGCGTACGGCGGCAGCGGGGCCGTCCTGGGCGTTCCGGGCACCGGCGGCAGCGCGCTGTCGACGCCGGCGCTCCACAGCCGGCCCAGCGCCTCGGCGAAGACGAAGCCGTCCGAGGCTTCGGCCCGGGCGTGCCGCATGCTGGTGACGGTCACCGGGGTGTCCGGCGCCAGTCGGGCGGTGGCCAGCTTGGTGAGGGTGTCCGCCGGTCCCGCCTCCACCAGCACCGGGCGCTCGCGTTCCCACAGGGCGGCGATGCCGTCGGCGAAGCGCACGGTGCCGCGGGTGTGGGCGAGCCAGTGCTCGACGGACGTCGCCTGCTCGTCGGTGATCCAGGTGCCGGTGACGTTGGTGACGAACGGGATCCGGGGCGGGCGCAGGGTGACGCCGCGCAGGTGCTTCTCGTAGATCGCGAGGACCGGGTCCAGGACGTGCGAGTGCGCCGCGAGCGGGATCCGCAGCCGCCGGAACGGCATGTCCCGGCGGGCGAGTTCGCGCTCGAAGCGGGCGACGGCCTCCTCGTACCCGGCGACGGTGCACGCGGCGGGACCGTTCACCGCCGCCAGCGACAACTCGTCGTCGAGCAGCGGCAGTACGTCCTCGACCGGGGCGGCGACGCCGACGGTGGCCCCGCCCGCCTCGCTGATCAGCCGCATCCGGGTGGCGACCAGGGGCAGCATGTCGGCGAGGTCGACGACCCCGGCCAGGCAGGCGGCCGTGTACTCGCCCAGGGAGTGGCCGATCAGCACGTCCGGCCGGACGCCGGCGGCCATCAGGGTGCGGGCGAGAGCGTATTCGGTGACGACCAGGCCGAGGAAGTCGGCGGTGTGATCGGCGGGCGCGCCCTCGAACAGGGTGGTGCGGACGTCGACGCCGAGTTCGGGGCGCAGGATACGGGCGCACTCGTCCACGGTGTCGCGGTAGACGTCCTGGTCGCGGTACAACTCCGTGCCCATGCCCGGGTACTGGGTGCCGCCGCCGGGCAGCAGGAACGCCATCCGCACGGGCTCGTCCGGCACCGCCGGGGTAGCGGGGGCGGCGGCGCGCAGCGCCGACAGGGCCTCGTCCCGGGAGAGCGCGGTGACGGTCGTCCGGTGGCGCAGGGCGGGGCGGCTCGTGCGCAGGGCCTGGGCCACCTCGTCCAGGCACAGCTCCGGCCGGCGTTCGAGATGCCGGGCCAGGGCCTCGGCCTGGCCGCGCAGGGCTCCGGCGGTGCGCGCGGACAGCGGCAGCACCAGCCGGCCGGTGTCCTCGGCGGCGCCGGGCAACGCGGGAACTGCGGCCTGGGCGGAGGCGGGGGCCTCCTCCAGGACGACATGGGCGTTGGTGCCGCCGATCCCGAAGGCGCTGACCGCGGCGCGCCGGGGGTGGTCGGCGGCCGTCCAGTCCTCCAGCCGGGTGGGGAGACGGAAGGGTCCGGCCGCGAAGTCGATGAGCGGGTTGGGGCGTTCGAAGTGCAGGTTCGGCGGGATCTGCCGGTGTTCCAGGGCGAGGACGGCCTTGATGATGCCGGCGATGCCGGCCGCCGCGCCCAGATGGCCGATGTTGGTCTTCACCGAGCCCAGCGCGCAGTAGCCGCTCCGGTCGGTGGACTCGCGGAACGCCTCGGTGAGCGCGGCGACTTCGATGGGGTCGCCGAGGCGGGTCGCGGTGCCGTGCGCCTCGACGAGGCCGATGGTGCCCGCGTCGACCATCGCCTGGGCCTGCGCGGCGAGGACGACCTCGGTCTGTCCGGCGGCGCTGGGCGCGCTGAAACCGACCTTGCGGCGGCCGTCGTTGTTGACGGCGCTGCCCCGGATGACGGCCCGGATCCGGTCGCCGTCGGCCAGTGCGTCCTCCAGCCGCTTGAGGACGAGCGCGCCGACGCCGTCCCCGGAGGAGGTGCCGGCGGCGTCCGCGGAGAACGCCCGGCAGTAGCCGTCCGGCGAGAAGGGTCCGCCGGGGACGTGGCGATAGCCCAGCAGCGCCGAGGGGTTGAGGGAGACGGCGCCGGCGAGGGCGGTGTCACAGCGGTAGTCGAGCAGGTCCTGGCAGGCGGTGTGCACCGCGACCAGCGCGGTGGAGCAGGCCGTCTGGAGGGACAGGCTCGGTCCGGTCAGGCCCAGTTCATAGGAGAGCCGAGTGGCCAGTGTGCCCAGGGAGTTGGCGGTGGCGGCGTGCACCAGCTCGACGGACCCGGGCCGTCCGGCGTACCGGGGGTGGATGTGGGTGGGGTAGTAGCGGCTGTCGCCGCTGCCCGCGTAGACGCCGAAGGTGCCGTTGTCGGTGCCGGGCGCGAGGCAGCCGCCGTCCTCCAGGGCCTGGTAGGCCGTCTCCAGAAGCAGGCGCTGCTGGGGGTCGACGACCGCGGCCTCGGCGGGGGTGTAGCCGAAGAAGCCCGAGTCGAAGCGGTCGATGCCCTCGACGACGGAGGCCATCCGAACCAGCGAGGGGTCGTCCAGGTCGGCCGGGTCTCCTCCGGCGGCCAAGAACTCCTCGTCGGTGACGGGCCGTACGGACGTACGTCCGGCGGCCAGGTTGCCCCAGAAGGCGTCGAGGTCGTCGGCGCCGGGGAACCGGCCGGCCATGCCGATGACGGCGACGGCCGGTGCCTCCTCCTCGGGGGTGTCCGGTGTTTCGTGGTACTCACGCATGGCCTCGGCCCTTTCCGTTCCGCGGGGAGCGGCGGGCGCGGGCCGCGCGCTGCCGTTCCGCTTGTTCCTTGGCCCGGTCGAGACCGCTCGGCGGGTCCTGGGCGCTGTCGTCCGCCGCCCCCGGTGCGGGGATCCGGGCGGCGAGGTGGCCGGCCAGGTCACGCACGGTGGGGTGGGCGAACAGGTCGACCACGGTCACGTCGCTGCCGAACGCCCGGTTGACGGCGTTCTGGGCGCTGACCAGAAGGAGCGAATTGCCGCCCAGGTCGAAGAAGTTGTCCTCGCGGCCGACCCGGTCGCGGCCGAGGACGCCGCACCACAGTTCGGCGATCCGCTGCTCCAGGTCGTGCTGCCGGTCCTCGCCGGCGGGCGGCCGTTCGGCGCTGCCGGCGGCGCGCAGCACCCAGGGGGTGCCGCCCGCGGCGTCGGCCGCCGCGCGGTGCAGGGCGCCGAGGTCGGCGCCCTCCGTCAGGGCGACGCGGCCGGCCAGCCGTCGTACGCCCCGGGCGGGTTCGGCGAGGTGGCTGCGGACCCACGGGGCGGTGCGGTCGGCACCGATCAGCAGGTGGGGTTCGGGCAGGGTGCGGGCGAGATCGAGGGAGCGGAGCGCGGCGGTGGCGTCCAGCACCCGGTAGCCGCGCGCCTCGGTGAGGGCGGCGAGCTGGTAGCCGCTGCTCATGCCGCGCTCCCGCCACATGCTCCAGGCCAGGCTCTGGGCGGGCAGCCCCTGCGCGTGGCGGTAGTGGGCGAGCCCGTCCAGGTAGGCGTTGGCGGCGGAGTAGGCGGTGTTCATGGCGCCGCCGAACCAGCCGTTGACCGAGGAGAACAGGACGAAGGAGGTCACCGGGTGATCGGCGGCGACCCGGTGCAGGGTCCAGGCGCCGAGGGCCTTGGCGGCCAGCGCCGTCCGCCAGGTGTCCGCGTCCAGGTCCGCGGCCGGGCGCTCCACGAGCGTTCCGGCCAGGTGCCAGACCGAGGTCAGGGGGACGCCCCAGGCCTCGGTGGCGGCGTCCACGGCCGCGCGTACCTGCGCCTCGTCGGTCACGTCGGCGCGTACCCGGCGCACGTTCTCCGCCTCCGGCAGCGGGCCGCCGGGGGCCGGTTCGGTGCGGCCGAGGAGCAGCAGCCGGGTGCCGGGGGTGCGCAGCAGATGGGTGGCGAGTTCGGTGCCGACGCCACCCAGTCCGCCGCTGATCAGGTGGAAGCCCTCGGCGGCGGGCGGCTCCACGCGGGCCGGATCCCGGTGCAGCGCGGCCAGTCGGCGCACATGGCGGCGTCCGGCGCGGTAGGCCACCTCGGTGTCCACCAGGGGCTGTCCGGCTTCCGCCAGGACGAGCGGCACGGGGTCGGTGCCCGGCTCGGTGTCCAGGTGGACGCAGGCCAGTCCCGCGCTCTCCTCGCTCAGGGACTTGAGGACCGCGCCGGCCATGGCCTCGGCGGGCGAGGGCGACTCGTCGCCGGTGACCGCCTGGGCGCCCGCCGTCACGTGCAGCAGGTCCGCCGGCCGGGTGCCGAGGGCACGGGCCGCGGCGAGCAGGGTACGGGCGCTCGTGTCGTCCGGGGCGGCGGCGTCGGTGACGGGTGCGGCGAGGTGGACGACGGCGTCGACGGGTCGGCCGTCGGCGTCCAAGTCCCGTAGCAGCGCGGCGTGGTCGGCGTCGTCGGCGGGCCGGATCTCGTAGCGGGCGGCGTCGCGGCGGGCGTACGACGTGCCGTCCGTGACCACGGTGCAGCGGGCGCCCTGGGCGCGCAGCGCCCGGGCCAGGCGGTCGGCGAGGTCGTGGGATCCGGTGTCGGCGCCGGCCAGGACGAGCGTGTGCCGGCCGGCAGGCAGGATGCGCGGCCGGTGCGGCGCGATCTGCTGCCACTCGGGCCGCAGGAACCAGTCCGGCAGGGTGGCGGCGGTGCCCATGAGCAACTGGGCCTCGCGGACGGCGTCTTCGAAGTCGCCCGCCTCGAAGCTCTTGCGCAGCTTGGTCCGCTGGATCTTGCCGATCTCGGTCTTGGGGATGTCGGCGGGGCCGATCGGTACGAGGAAGGCGGGGCTGACGCCGATCTCGCGGGTGACCTTGCCGGCGATCTCCCGCAGTGCGGCAGCGCGGTCGGGCACGGCGGCGAGGTGGACGAACAGGGCGAGTTCGTCGGTGGTGGCGGCCGGGTCGGAGCGGACCGCGCAAGCCGCGGTGAAGCTGCGGACGACGGAGGGCAGTTCCTCGACGCAGGACTCGATCTCGTGGCTGTAGTGATTGACGCCGTTGACGATGATGACGTCCTTGGCGCGGCCGGTGATGAACAGTTCCCCGTCGCGCAGGAAGGCCAGGTCGCCGGTGTCGAACCAGCCGTCGTCGGTGAACGCCTCGGCGTTCGCGGCCGGGTTGTCGTGGTAGCCCCGGGTCACGGAGGTGCCGCGGACCTGGAGCCGGCCGACGTCGCCCTCGGCGAGCAGGGTGCCGTCCTCGCCGAGGATGCGCATGGCGAAGCCGGGGTAGGGCAGGCCACAGCTGACGAACGTCTCGTCGGTGCCCGGCGGTTCGGCGGGCAGCACCGAGTCGGTGACCACGGAGCAGGTCTCGGACATGCCCCAGCCGGGGTGCATCACGTCCTGGGGCATCCCGAAGGGCCGCATCGCGTGCAGGAAGCCGCGGGCCGCGGCGGCCACCACGACCTCACCGGCGTTCATCACCAGCCGCATCGGGCTCAGGTCCCAGTCGCGGCCCTGGAAGCGGTCGGTGTCCTCGGCGAGCAGGCCGAAGGCGAAGTTGGGCGCCCAGGTGACCGAGACCCGGTGCCGGTGAGCGAGTTCCATCCAGCGGGTCGGGTCCGCGAGGATCCAGGACGTCGGCGCGTGGATCTGCCGGCAGCCGAGGTAGAGGTCCCGCAGGTGGAACATGACGACGCCGGTGACGTGGTCGAGCGGGATCCAGTTCAGGGTGACGTCGTCGGCGCCGAGTCCGTTCATGGCCTCGGTGGCGGCGGACCGGGTGAGCACGCCCCGGTGGGTCAGCCGGACGGCCTTCGGAAGGCCGGTGCTGCCGGAGGTCATCAGCATCAGGATGAGGTCGTCCGGCTCGGCGGCGTACCAGTCGCGGTCCTCGGGCGCGTCCCGGAGCTCTTCGGCGGTGGTCAGCCGCAGACCGGGCCAGTTCTGCCGGTCGGCGACGCCGCGCAGACCCGCCTCCAGCGCGGGCGAGCAGACGACCCAGGGCCGGCCGAGCATCCGCCAGATGCCCTCCAGCTTGGTGAGGGCGGCCGAGGAGGTCGTGTAGGAGGCGGGGACCGTGAGCGGAACGGCGACGATGCCGCCGAGGATGCAGCCCCACAGCACGGCGAGGAAGTCCTCGCTGTCGTCGCACTGGACGATCACCTGGTCGCCGGGGCGCAGTCCGGCCCGCCGCAGGCCGGCGAGGACCCGGGAGGCCTCGGGGATCAGGGAGGCGTAGTCGCGGCGGGTCTCGCTGCCGTCGGCGCGGACGTGGACGACCTCGCCGTGGCCGCGCTCGGCGGCCCGGACGAGGGCTTCACTCCAGCCGGCGACGGAGGGTTCGGGCAGTTCCGGGCCCTCGCTGAGCGCGGGGCGGCGGGAGACGGCCCGGGGGGCGGCCGTCCCGGGTGCCGTCTCCGCGGTGCGGCGCTGGGTCCCGGCGTGCCGGCGGTCCAGTTCCTCCGGGGTGTTCTCCACCGTGACCTCGGCCGAGGAGACACCGCCCGCGCGGGCGAGGTGCCGCTGCCAGTCCTCGGCGGCGGTGCGGTCGACCACCGGCAGGGCGGCGAGCGCGGCCGCATCGAGGGTGCCGTCGGCGGTACGGGCCAGGGTGCTGACGGCGGTGACACGGACGGACGTGGCGCCGGTGCGCTCCAGCAGCCGTTCGACGGCCTCGGTGGCCTCCGCGCGGCCCGGCACCACGAACAGCCGGGGCGCGCTCCCGTCGGCCTGGGGCAGGACGGCGGCGTCGCGCACGCCGGGCACGGACAGGGCCGCCTCGATCAGGGCCGCTTCGGCCGGGGCGGTACCGGCCGCCGGGCGCTCCTCGGCCGAGGGGCGCGGCGCGGGCGCGGGGAGCAGTCCGAGCCGGGTGTCCGGGTCGGCGGTCACGGCCGCGAGCAGCAGGCCCAGGGCGCGGGCGAACTCCTCGGTGGTGGACCGGTCGTAGAGATCGGTGGCGTACTCGACGTGCAGGTCCAGGCCGTCGGGGGTGCCGTCGGCGGTGTGCCGCTCCAGGACGTCGACGAACAGGTCGAACTTCGCGGTGCCGGTGGCGGTGGGCCGCAGCGGCACGGGGTCTCCGCCGAGGCGGAGCAGCGCGGGCTCGTTGTTCTGCAGGGCGAGCATGACCTGGAACAGCGGGTGCCGGCCGGGCGTACGGGGCGGGTTGAGTTCGTCCACGAGCCGGTCGAAGGGCAGTTCCTGGTGGTCGAGCGCGGCCAGGTCGCCCGGCCGGACGCGGGCCAGCAGCTCGCGGAAGGCGGGGTCGCCGGAGGTGTCGGCGCGCAGCACCAGCGTGTTGGTGATCAGGCCGATCAGATCGTCCAGGCCGGATTCGAGGCGGCCGGCCACGGGGACGCCCAGGACGATGTCCTCGCCGGCGCCGGCGCGGCTGAGCAGGGCGCTGACGGCGGCGTGCAGCACCATGAACAGGCTGGCTCCCTCGCGTTCGGCGAGGCCGGTCAGGTCCCGGTGCAGGGGGGCGGGCACGTGCTCGGTGACATGGGCGCCGTCGCGTGCCGTCGCCGGGCGGGGGCGGTCGCCGGGCAGGGTGCACTCCTCCGGTGCGCCGGTCAGCGCTTGGCGCCAGTGCGCGGTGAGCCGTTCGGCCTCACCGGTGCCGTCCGGTGCGGGGGCGAGCAGGGCGCGCTGCCAGAGCGCGTAGTCGGCGTACTGGACCGGGAGCGCGTCCCAGCCCGGGTCGGTGCCCGCGCGGCGGGCCGCGTACGCCGTGTTCAGGTCGTCGGCCAGCGGACGCAGGGACCAGCCGTCGGCAGCGCTGTGGTGCAGGACGAGCAGCAGGGTCCGCTCCTCGCCGGCCGTGAACAGCCAGGCGGCCAGGGGGCTTTCGGCCGCCAGGTCGAAGCGGTGCCGGGAGGCGGTCGCCAGGCTCGCGGCGATCTCCTCGGCGGGGCAGTCGACCACGCGCAGCGGTGGACGCGCTTCCCCGGCCGGCCGGATCCGCTGGTACGGCGTGCCGTCGTGGTCGGCGAGGACCGTGCGCAGGCTCTCGTGCCGGTCGGCGAGGTCGCCGAGGGCGGCGCGCAGCGCCTCGGTGTCGACGGCGGAGCCGAGGGGCACCACGAGGGGGATGTTGTACGTGGCGGCCGAGTCGTCGAGCCGGTTCAGGAACCACATGCGTTCCTGGGCGTACGACAGCGGGACGCGCGCGGGCCGCGGCAGGGTGCCCGGGACGGGCCGGGCGGGCGCGGCGCCGGCGCCGCTTTCGAGGAGTCCGGCGAGGGCGGCGGGGGTCGGGGTCGCGAACAGGGTGGTGATGGGTACGTCGGCCCCTGACGCGCGGCGCAGCCGGGCCAGCAGCCGGGTGGCGAGCAGGGAATCGCCGCCCAGCTCGAAGAAGTTGGTGTCGATGCCCACGGCGCCCTGGGGCAGCTTCAGCACTTCCTCGAACAGGCCGCAGACAAGGGTCTGTTCGGGGCTCGTCGGCTTGACGCCGGCCGCGGTCCCGGTGAAGTCGGGCAGGGGCAGGGCGTCGGTGTCCAGCTTGCCGTTGGCGGTCAGCGGCAGCGTGCCCATGGGGACACAGGCCGCGGGGACCATGTAGTCGGGCAGATGGGCGGCGGCATGCGCGCGCAACTCGGCGGTCGTGGGCATCTGTTCACCGTCGGCGACCAGGTAGGCGACGAGCTGCCGGGACCCGCCCTGGATCTCGCGCACGACGACGGCGGCCCGGGAGACGCCGGGGTGCCGGGCGAGGACGGCCTCGATCTCGCCGGGTTCGATCCGGAAGCCGCGCAGCTGCACCTGCTGATCGGCGCGGCCGAGGTAGTCGAGGCTCCCGTCGGCGCGCCTGCGGGCCAGGTCGCCGGAGCGGTACATCCGGCCGCCGGCGGGCCCGTAGGGGTCGTCCAGGAACCGCTCGGCGGTCAGGTCGGGACGGTTCAGGTATCCGGCGGCGACGCCGGCGCCCGCGACGTACATCTCGCCCACGGCGCCGGGCGGAACCGGCCGGCCCGCCGCGTCCAGGAGATGGACCCGCAGGTCGGCGAGCGGGGTGCCGATGACGGCGCCGCGGCGCGGATCCGCGAGATCGGCCGGGGTGAGGCGGTGGTGGGTGACGTGCACGGTGGTCTCGGTGATGCCGTACATGTTCACCAGGGCCGGCCGGTCGAAGCCGTACCGGGCGGTCCACGGGCGCAGCCGCTCGGGGCGCAGCGCCTCCCCGCCGAACACGACGTACCGCAGCGCGCCGGCGCCGGTCCCCTCGTCGGCGTCCACGAGCTGCTCGAAGGCGGACGGCGTCTGGTTGAGGACGGTGACCCCCTCGTCGCCCAGCAGCCGCAGGAAGTCCCGCGGGGAGCGGCTGACGGCGTACGGCACGACGACGAGCCGGCCGCCGTGCAGCAGGGCGCCCCAGATCTCCCACACGGAGAAGTCGAAGGCGTACGAGTGGAAGAGGGTCCACACGTCGTCGGCGCCGAAGTCGAAGCCGTCGCCGTCGTCACCGGTTGCTGCCGAGGAGGCGGCGAACAGCCGGACCACGTTGGCGTGCGGGACGGGCACGCCCTTGGGGCGGCCGGTGGAGCCGGAGGTGTGGATGATGTACGCGATGTCGGCCGGCCCGGTCGGCCCGCCGCGCTCGGTGTCGGTCAGGTCGCCGGCCGGGCGTGCCGCGAGGTCGGCGCTGGTGGCGGGGTCGTCCAGCAGGACGGCGGGGGCCGTGCCGCCGAGGTCCCCGACGGCGCCGCTCTCCGTCACCACGAGGACGGGTGCCGCGTCCGCCGTGACAAGGCGCAGCCGCTCGGCCGGGTGTCCGGGGTCCAGCGGGAGGTAGGCGGCGCCGGTCTTGAGGACCGCCAGCAGGGCGGGCAGCAGCCGGGGGCCCCGGGGCAGCGCCAGGGCCACCACGCGGCCCGGTCCGGCGCCGTGCTCCATGAGCAGCCGGGCCAACCGGTTGGCTTCCTCGTTGAGTTGGCCGTAGGTCAGGTGGGCGCCCTCGTGCGTCACGGCGATGCGTGCGGGCCCGTCGTGCACCTGTCGCTCGAAGAGCCGGGTGAGCGTGTCCGTGACGGGGAACGCGCGGACCGGGAGGTCGCGCGGGTGCTCGCCGGGCAGCAGCAGATCGAGGTCGGCGAGCGCGGTGGCGGGTTCGGCCCGCGTCAGCCGCCGCAGCAGTTCGATGAACCGGTCGCGGTGGAGGGCGAGTTCGTCCTCGTCGTACAGGCCGGGGTTGGCGTCGAAGGCGAACCAGAGCGCGCCGGGGCGGGTGCCGGGCCGGACACTGATCTGGAGGTCGTCGACGGCGCCGCCGGACAGGTGGTGCCAGATGGCCGTGGCGCCCTGGAAGTCCAGCTCCTCGGTGAAGGGCACGATGTTCAGCACGGGGCCGTACAGCCGGCGTCCGGTGCCGAGCAGGCCGAGGTCGCGGCGGATGGACTCGCCCCGGTACTGCTGGTGGCGGCGCAGGGCCGCCAGCTCGGCGGCCACGGTACGCGCGAACTCCGCTACGGATACGCCAGGTTGGGCCGCGACCCGCAGGGGCAGTACGTCGGAGGCGGTGCCAGGGGTGCGCAGGGCCGCGCTGCCGAGCCGGCTCATGGTGGCCATGCCGAGGACCAGGTCGTCCGCGCCGGTCATCCGGTGCAGATAGGCGGCGACCGCGGCCGTGACCAGGTCGGTGCGGGTGACCTCCAGCCGGGTGGCCGCGGCGGACAGCGCCTCGGCGTCCGGCGCGTCCAACTCGGCGGTGCGGCGCAGGAACGGCACGCCGGGCGGGGCCGTACGACGGGTGAGGCGGGCCGGCTCGGGCAGGCCGGCCATGCGCCGGGCCCAGTGGTCGCGGTCGCGGCCGTGCCGCTCGGAGGAGAGGTAGGCCGCCTCCTCCGTCCGCAGCCGGTCGGCCGGCGCGAAGGTGCCGGGTGCGGGCTCGCGCCCCTCGGCCAGCGCGTTGTAGACCTCGGCGAGCCGTCGCCCGAGGAGCTTGTAGCTGTAGCCGTCGAGCAGGATGTGATGGGCCCGCAGCAGCCAGATGTGCCGGTCGGCGGCGAGGGTGAGCAGGGTGTGCGCGAACAGCGGTCCCTTGTCGGCGTCCACCGGGGTCGCGAGGTCGGCGCGGATCAGTTCCCAGGCGGCGGCCTCCGGGTCGGCGGCGTCGCTGACGTCGGCCCGGTGCAGCGGCCAGTCGGCGGCGTCCGCCGCCGTACGGCAGCGCGGGCCGTCCTCCGTGTCAAAGAAGCGCAGGCCGAAGGTGCCGGCCTCGCCCACCGTACGGCGCAGCGCCGTCTCGAACAGGCCGGAATCGAGGGCTCCGTGGATCTCCACCGCTTCCGCGGTGTTGTACGCGGCGCTGCCGGGGGCGAGCCGCTGCGCGTACCAGAGGCCCTCCTGGGCACCGGACAGGGGCACGGAGACGGCGCCGGACCCGGACTCCGCCCCGGCTCCGGATGCGGATCCGGGCGTGGCTCCGGACGCGGCTCCGGACGGGGCTCCGGGCGTGGCTCCGGCGGTCGATCGACGTTCGTCCTGGGGGAAAGACTCCTCGCGGAGTGACATAGCACAACCCTCACGTGGCAAGCCGTTACGACCCGGCCGGCGAAAGCGCGGCCGGTCTGACAGGAAAGCGGCCTCGGCCCACGGGGCCGGCGTCACGGGCCGCACTCCGGGGCACGGTCCTCGTCGGGACCCGCCGCCGGTTCAGCGTTCCTCACGGTGGAACAGCAGGTCACACGGGGTCAAGCCCGGCCGGGCCGCCGGAACGGAATTCAGGTATTTCCCTGAAGAACGCCGGTTCCGGGATAGCGGCATCCGCGACAACTTTTAGGGAAAACACGAGAGTTTCCGGGGTGCGGCGGCACCGGGTGGATTCGCACGGGTCCGACCGTGCACTCTCGAAAGGACGTGGAATCGGACCCGCCCCATTGACCCGTCGTCAGCCGGGGCGGTCTTCGGGAATGTGGACGGAAAGAGGTCCTGAGTGATGCGCCGTGTGTTGTGCCAGGTGGAGACGCTGTACGTCCGGCAGCGAAGCCGGGCGGTGCTCTCCTGCACCCTGCGCGGGCGCCTCGACGCCGAGGCGCTGTCGACCGTGTTCGACGACGTCACCGAGGCGCATCCGTCGCTGCGGAGCCGTACCGTGCCGGACGGCGAGGGCTTCGCGATGCACCTGCTGGAGGAGGCGGAGCGTCCCCGGCTGAGCGTGCGGACCGGCGCCGTCGAGGACACCTTCCCCACGGAGCTGAACACGTCCCTGCCCTTCGGCGGGCCGCTGAGCCGGGCGACGCTTGTGCACTCCCCCGACGGTGAGGAACACGCCTTCGTCCTGTCCGTGGATCACAGCATCGTCGACGGGCGCAGCGCGATGGCCCTGCTCAACGAGGTCTGGGAGCGGTACCGGAAGCTGGTCGAGGACGGCGAGCGCCCCGGCGACGCCGACCGGGCCACCGCGTATCCGCCGTCCATCAGCGAGTTGCTGCCCCCGGCCGACCCGGAGAAGACCGCCGCCTATCTGCTGCGGCGCACCGACGAGGTACGCCGGAGCCCGGCGGAGCTGATCCCCTTCGACATCGCCGACCCGACCGGCGTCGCGGAGCGGGGCGAGGGCCGGATCGAGTCGGCGCTGCTGGCCCTGGACGCGGAGCGCACCGACCGGCTGCGCCGCACCGCCCGCGCGACCGGCGTGTCCGTACACGCCCTGATCACCGCGGCCCTGCTGGCCACGGCACGCCGGCACCTGCCCGGCGACGAGCCGCGCGTCCTCGGCTGTCTCTCCCCCGTCGACCTGCGCTCGCGGCTCTCGCCCCCGGCGCCCGCCCTGATGATGATCCCGGCCGTCACCACCCATCTCCAGACGCTGGACGTCGCCCCGGACGCGGACCCGTTCGAGCTGGCCCGCACCGTCCACGCGCGGCTCGGCGAGTTCCTCGCGGGCGACGAGCCGTTCCAGGAGATCCGGATCACGCCCGAGATCCCCCGCAACCCCTTCCTGCAGCTGGCGACCGTGATCGCCACGAACATGGGTGTCCTCCCCGGCCCCCGGCTGCCCGAGGGCCTGGAGATCACCGGCATGCGGCTGCTGCCCGGCCGGGAGAACTACTTCCCGGCGGCCGGGCGCAGCCCCGTGATGGCCTGCGTCGTCTCCGTCGACGGACGGCTCACCATCGAGTTCCCGTTCTTCACCGCCTGCTTCAGCCCGGAGCTCGTCCAAGGCTTTTGCGACGGGGTCGGCACGGTGCTCGACACGTTCACCGAAGCCGCCGGGCCCGCTCCCGCACCGGCGGACTAGGCCGTGTCCGACAAAGAGCGCCGTCCGCCCGAAGGGCGGGGTGCGCGGCGTCCGGTGCGTGCAATCGCAAGGCGGAGGGTTGTCCTCGTACTGGACGTACTTGGACAACCCCGACAACGCAGCGAGTGTGCGTGCCGGGCGTCGCGCACCAGGCGGGATTTGTCAGACACGGCCTAGGGCGGCGCGTGTCGAAAGTGGCTCCGTCCGCCCGGAGGGCGGGGCCCGCGGCGTCCGGTGCGTGCCAGGCGTCGCGGGCCAGGAGGGACTTTCGAGACACGCCCCAGCGGCTCACGCATCGCACCGGCCACCAGAAGGAGCCTTTCGCCGACATGAACGACGTCAGCGACATCCCCACGCCCCTGACGCTGCTGCCGCGCGCCCAGGCGGGCGACGAGCAGGCCATGAACCAGCTGCTGACCGGGATCATCCCGTACGTCGCCCGGCTGTGCCGGACCATCACCCGTGACGACGGCGCCGACGCCACGCAGGAGGCGCTGCTCGCCGTCTACCGCGGTCTGCGCACCCTGCGCGAGCCGACCGCGTTCTACGGCTGGGTCCGTTCGGTGACGGTCCGGGAGGCGGTACGCACCATGAAGCGGGCCGGCGAGGAGGGGCCGTACCAGCGGGTCGAGCCGGGGCAGGAGACGAACCCGCTGGACGCCGTGCACATCAGCGACGTCCTGGACCGGCTGTCCACGTCCCACCGACAGGTCCTCACCCTGCGCGCCTACGGCCTCAACGAGGAGGAGATGGCCCGGGTCCTGTCACTGCCGGTGGGCACCATACGGTCCCGGCTGCACCGCGCCCGGCTGCGGTTCCGGGAGGCGTGGCAGCCTTCGGCGGCCTGAGGCCGGGGCCGTGCCGGGTACCCCTGGGTTCGCCTGAGGGCGCGGCGCCGGAGGTCGTTCTCGTACGGGAGTACGTGGACGACCTCCGCCTTGCGAGCGCCGCTCGGCGTACCGGAGGAAGAAGCGATACGCCGGGCCGGGCCTGAGCGGGTGCGACGCACCGGAGGCCGTACGAGCCGGCGGGCCGCACCACGGCCGAGCCGACCCTGGTCCGGCCACGGCAACGGCGGCGACGCCCACGGCCGTCGCCTGAGCTACTCGACGAGGTCCGGCAGCACCTGCGGGGGCCACTGACCGGGCACGAACAGGCCGTAGGTGTGGGCGCGGGCCACCAGGGCGGGCCGGTTGGGCGCGTCGAATCGGCGCAGCAGCAGGCCGACGCGGTACTCGACACCCTGGCGGCTCAGATACAGCCGGCCGGCCAGCTGTACGGTCGACGCTCCGGCCGCCACCCCCTCCAGCACGCGCGCGTCGAGCGTGCTGAGGGTCAGGCCGCGCGGGCCGGGTACGTCCGTCTCGCCCAGCGGACGCAGCAGGAGGACCAGCCCGGCCGTCCCGGCGGGGCCGGTGACCGCTATGGCCGTCAGGTCCGCGGCGAAGACGCGTCCGGTGGCGTGCCGGCCGGTCACCCGCTCCGTGAACCAGCCCGCCCGGCCTTCGGAGAGTTCGGTGAACCGGTGCCGCAGACGCGCGGGCGTGCCCGCCTGGAGCAGGTCGCTCAGCGCGCGCCCGTAGATCTGCCCCGGGCTCAGGCCGAATCGTGCCGCGAAATCGGCTTCCGCCGCGGTGATGGTCATGTCCTTGGTACACGCGTGAGCCGTGTAGGTGCGCCGGCGGGTCGCGCCGACGTCCGCCGTGACACCGGCGGTGGATGAGGCGGTGAGGCTTGTGGTCACCACGGAAATACCGTTTTCCCTTTGTACGTGGAGGGTCGCGACACACCGCACCGAGTCCGGCGGACGACCTCGGGACATTGGTGTCGTGTCACCGCGTTCCCGTGGCCATCCGTCGACCAGGGCGATATCGCGGCAGGTCGGCACCTCGGAGGCTAAGGCCGGACAACCCGCCTGGCAAGGTCACACTTTCCGGGCGTATTCAAACCCTTTTTACCAACGCACGATTTCGGCCAATCACGTTCCCGGCACCGGACCATACCGAAAGTCACCTCGGGGAGAGGGCGCGGCGAATGGAGGGCGAAATCTCGCCGACATGCCCATGGAGCCCCTTGCCAAGCCACCTCGGATGTGAACGCATTGCGCGCGCCGCCTCGGCCCCAGGGGTGCGCGGCGGATTCACACGTCCACGACAGACCGGGCGAACCGTCCAAGCGGCCGCTCCCCTGCGACCGGACGACCCCGATGACCTGGACGGGATCGGAACCCGCACCGGACCTCGGGGATCACGGGAGTCGACTTCCCAACTGGCCTTCTGTCGCCCGGAGTCCGGCGTGCGCCGACCCGCCGGACACTCGATCGGCGGGGCGTCATCGCGATCGCGACACGGCGTGGAGACACCGCCGCGTCGTGGTCGCGGCGCCGCCCGGGATCGGGATGCTCATGGATCCGGCCATACCGACCCGCCGGTTTGGGCGAGTTGACTCGAATCGCCGGTTGTCGGCCCTCGGAACTGATAACGCACCACTGGGGCACGCCGGCCTCACGTCGAAGACGGGCCGGAGATTCCGCCCCGGAGGCACCGCGCACCGCCGGGCGAGGGGACGGCCCGGCGGGCGGCGCATCGCACCGATGCGGTGACCTGCCCTCAAGGTGGCGCCGGGAGCGGAAAGCCCTTTCGCCCGGCGGCCGTTGCTCGGCGAACGCCGCCGGGACACCCCTGTACGGCCTGACGGAAGGCACACGCCAGGCCGTACATTCGTGTGTAACTACCGCATTTCGCGACGACGTTGAGAAGGCGCTACGCGAACGCGGCGGTGGAGATCCTCCGCGGGCTCATCGGGTCCTGAAGCGGCGGAAGAGGTTACGGGCCACGTACACGCCCGGGCCGCCGAAGCCGACGAGGTCGAGCCGGCCGTCACCGGTGATGTCGGCGAGGAAGCGGGGATGGCGCCCGACACGCCAGCTGCCCGCGTCCCGGCCGTACCCGAACCCCCGGCACACCAGCCGGGCTTGCTCGAACCGGCCGTCGCCGAGGCTGTGGGACACCCAAACGCCCTCGTCGCCGAAGCCGATGATGTCCACGTTGCCGTCGCCGGTGACGTCGGCGAGGAAACGGAGGTGCTTCTCGCTGGTCCACCCCTGGGCGGTCCCGAAGTCGTTCAGGACGAGCTTCGCGGGTTCGAACCTGCCGTCACCGCGTCCGCGTGCGACGACGACGCCCTGGGGGCCGAATCCGACGAGGTCCGACGTTCCGCCGGCGGTGGTCTTGAGCAGGAACCGGGGGTGTTCCCCGGCCGAGGTCCAGCCCTGGTCGACCCCGAACTCGTCGAGGACGTACAGCGGGTCGGCGAACGCCCCTCCCTCGTCCTGGAGCGACACCCACACACCGTCGTCGTGACAGCCGACGAGGTCCAGCCGGCCGTCCCCCGTGGTGTCGGCGAGGAAGCGCGGGTGCGTGCCGACGCGCCAGCCGCCCGCCTTCTCGGCGTGGCCGAACGCCCGGAGCGCCGGTTCGTCGGTGAGCGGCGCGAACGTTCCGTCCTCGTCCTGGAGCGACACCCACACACCGTCGTCGTGACAGCCGACGACGTCGAGCCGGCCGTCACCCGTGAGGTCGGCGAGAAAGCGGGGATGCTTTTCGGCCTGCCACCCGCCGCCCTGCTCACCGTGCCCGAACGCCTTGAGGACCGGCTCGCCACCCGAGGGTGCGAAGGTCCCGTCCTCGCCCCGGGGAGACACCCGGACGCCGTCGGCGGCGAGCACGACGACATCGGGCTTGCCGTCGCCGGTGGTGTCCACGAGGGCCCACAGGTCTTCGGGGCCGGAGGACGGTACGGGCGGGTGCAGGACGCTCTCTTCGTCGTCGAAGGTGCCGTCCCCCCTGCTGGGCGACGTCACGGCTCCCTTCACCGGCTCGATCCCGACGATGTCCGCCTGTCCGTCTCCCGTGGTGTCGGCGAGGAACCGGGCTCCGGGGCCGGCCCACCAGGCCGGCTGCCCGCCGGGGCCGGGGGTCGCTTCTCCGGCCTGCCAGGCGCCGGCCCGCTCGTCGCTTCCGAACTGTTCGAGGACCAGCAGCATGTCGCTGAACGAGGGCGTCGCCCCGGGCGCCGGCCGCACCGCCGGGGAGTGGACCAGCCGCCAGGACCGGCGGCCGTTCCAGTGACTCAGGGGCGCCCAGCGCAGTACGGGGTCGCTGATGCGCTCGGGCTCGGCCGGGACGAGCCGCCACCGCTGGCTCTCCGCGCTGTCGTCGTGCTCGCGCAGGACGACTCGGGTGCCGTCCGCGCCGTCCGCGCCGGGGCCGCCGGGACCGCCGGGGCCGAGGTCGAGGTCAGTCCCGAGGTCGGTCCCGAGGTCGAGAACGGTGCTGTCGGTGGCGCTCTCGATGAAGTAGAGGCCGGCTTCGCCCTCGACGGGCACGACGAACCACTGCCGACTCGGATCGCCGTCGGCGGCCTCCCCCTGGTGGACACCGCGGTCCGCGGCGCCGGGGTCGTGGAGCACCGTTCCGCCGACCGCGTCACGGATCACGTACGCCGGATGGTCCGGCTCCTCACCGCCCGGCACGGGCACGAGCCGCCACTGCTGCGGGGACGGACCGTCGTCGGGGAAGTGCCGGACCACGAGCGCCCCGTCCTCGCCCGGTGGCGCCTGGGCGCCGAGGGTCTTTCCCGTGGCGGCGTTGACGATCTCCAGTTTCAGTTCTTCCGTGGGCACGGGCATGGTGGTGCCTCTTCCAGGCGGTGCGGGCGTGGGCTCGGGGTGCTCGGGGCCGGGTCGGCGCGACGCGGGGCGCGGCGCCGGGCGCGGCTCACGTGAAGACGTGGTGGTACGGCACGTTCCACTCGTTGGGCAGCCGCGGGTAGAAGGTGTTGATGACCGTCCCGGTGAAGTCCCCGCCCCAGTTGTGGGTGAGACGCACCTCGCTGTCGCCCGTCACAGCGTGGTCCTTGAACCCGAGGATGGCGTCGGGGTGGGTGATCGGCACGAAGGTGATCCCGCCCCACGGCGTCACCGTGACGACCCAGAGCTGGGTGTCCTCGGGGGAGCCGTTCTTCCCGCGCCACAGGTCGCCGACCTGGTCGGGCAGGCCCACCTGGACGGTGTCGGCGGTGCTCTTCGGGGCCTCCTGATGGGCCGTGACGCGCCTGCGCCGCGGCTTCGGCAGGCCGTCGTCGCCCCGGCCGGCCTCGGCTTCGCCCGGCTCGGCGGGCTTGGGCGTCACCTGGCCGGCGGCGCTCTCCAGGAAGTACAGCGGCCGCTGTCCGAAGAAGCCGCCGGGGGTGATGTACCAGAGGTGACCCTGCGCCTCCTTGGTGGCCGGGTCGAGCGCGGTGGCCAGCTCGACCCCCTTGTCGTGGCTCTCCTCCTTCAGATCGGCGGGCCGCAGATAGCCGCCGTTGAAGGCGTGGACGAGCATGACCGGCCGGTTCTCGACCAACGCCGCCACGATGGCGTTGTCGTAGCTGTTCACCGCCACCGGGCCGCCGACCACCAAATTCGCCATCGCCGTGCGTTCCTGGGTGTACATCGCGGAAACCTCACCTGCTTCTGGATAGGGAGAACAACACGCCGACCGCTTGAATCGCCGACCCCTCGCACAGCGCCATCGCAGGCCGATTCCCCGTTGACCGAATCGATCCGGGGAACGGACGAGCGAACGGACGAGTGTCCTCGCCCGCGGTCGCGCTCGACCTCACGGCGCCTGCGGGCAAGGGGGCCGGACAGCGGCCGACCGCCGACTGGCAGCAACTGAACCTAGCGTGCATCACGGCGAGTTGAGGATGGTCAGGGCGCTCGGTTCACTCGATTGAGCAAGATTCCCGAAGACGTCTCCCCGGGCAATGAGGCCACTGCTAGCTTCGGTCGTCGGAACGTGCGCAGACTTCCGTTTCCGCTTCCGCTTCACCTTTCCATTTCTTCTTTCCGCTTCATCTTCCACTTCACCGAGCGCGATTTCGGCCGAAATCAGTCGAGGACGGGGAATGCCTTCCAACGCGTACAACCTGGAACGGGCCAAGCGTCAGCCGCTGACGAAAAGGAATCTACGAGAACTCAATATCGACCAGAATTGGCAGTCCATCCTGGACCACCCCAACCTGGTCTACGTCGACGACTACGGCGTGCGGCACAAGCCCGTCGGCTTCTCCTTGAACAAGTCGAGTTTCGGTGCCTTCCCGGGCTCCGCGTTCAAACTGGGCTGGCTCGCCTACATGAACCTCGGGGAGCCGTTGATCGAGGAGCGGCGCAACGTCGACCAGCCCCCGCCGGACACCTTCTCCTCGCGCACCTACGCCAACCGCAGCGAGACGTCCACGATGAACTTCACCGACGCGGTCGAGTTCACCGTGTCGAACGAGGTCAGCTGGACGCTCCAGGGGGAGGCCCAGCTCACCTTCGGCGGCAGCATCAGCGCGGAGCTCCAGCTCCAGCTCCAGAACCAGCTCCAGCTGGACCTCCAGACGCAGTTCGGGACGGAACTCCAAAACGGCATGGAGAACAAGGTCCAGAACTCCGTCAGCAACGAGAACAGCAAGGACGACATCGGCTCGGACACCGTGAACGGCGCGGAGAACGGCGTGACCAACTCGGTGGCCAACTCCGCGTCGAACTCGGTGACGACGTCGGGGGCGTTCACGACCACGGGCAGCGCCACCGGCAGCGCGGAGCTCAACGCCCAGTTGATGCTGGGCATCACGGCCTCCGTCGGCGGGTCCCTGACCACCAGCTGGGCCTCGAAGTCCGAGATCTCCGGCACGGTTCCGCCGGGTTCCCGGGTGGAGACCATCGTCACGCAGCGACGCACCCGCAAGCAGTACTCGTACGAGATCCCGGTGACCTTCTCCGGGCTGCTCGCGGTGCAGTACGACGTCCCGGTGGCGGTGCTCTCTCCCCCGCAGCCGGGCGACTACCCCGGCCTCGACCACGTGGTCGCCCGCTCCCTCGGCGACATCGACCTGGCGGGCGGCAACGGCTTCCGGATGAAGGGGCTGGCCGAGGTCGTCTCCGCCTTGGAGGTCCACCACACGATGTTCGACGGCGAGGGCCTCACCGGCAGCGAACGGGAGCTGCACAAGAAGCCGTGACCGGGCGGCCGGCACCGTCACGACGATCACGACCACGACCACCACGACGACCACGAGCAGGGAAACGACCATGGTGTTCGACAACATCTTCGGCTTCGCGGGCAAGGGCGCGGGCCTCTTCTCGGTGACCACCGACGGCACCAAGCCGCAGCCGGGCGCCGGTGTCGACTTCGAGGACGCCGACGACGACACGTACGACGACACGAGCGCGAGTCTGTTCAACAGCTCGATCCACGGGGCCAATTCACGGGCGAAGGTCGTCCAGGAGCAGTCACCCGAAGCGCGGGCCGTCCTGGGCTTCCTCGGCTCCTTCATCCAGGCCACCCAGACGTCGGCCGGCAGTCAGGCCCAGTACGCGGGCAATCCCGGCTCGGTGTCCCAGGCGGCCACCGCCGGTATGCGGGAGTCGAGTTCGACGGTGACGGAGCACAGCGGTCTCCAGAAGGACGAGGACCTGGAGAGCAGGCCGAAGAAGAGCGACTTCTCCAAGGCCCCCGAGGCGCCCAAGCCGACCGCGGAGAAGCCCACCGCCGACAAGCCCACAGCAGAGAAGCCGACCGCCTCCGACGACAACCGCTAGCAGCCAGCCGGCAACGGTGAAGGGACGACGATGAGCACCGACCACGAGGCGACCACGGGGAACGCGGACCCCGCCCCTCCGATCAACACCGTCGCGGGAACCGGAGTCGCGGGCTTCAGCGGCGACAACGGGCCCGCCGTTGCGGCCCAGTTGCGCAACCCGTACGAGGTCGCGGTGGACGCCACCGGGACCCTCTACGTCTCCGAGTTCAACAACCACCGGATCCGGCGGATCGCCCCCGACGGGAAGATCACCACCATCGCCGGCACGGGCACCAAGGGCTTCAGCGGCGACTGCGGCCTGGCCCTCTCGGCCCAGTTGAACGTGCCCCGCGGGGTGGCCGTGGACGGCATGGGCACCGTCTACATCGCCGACTCCGAGAACCACCAGGTCCGGAAGGTCACCACCGACGGGCGGATCTGCACCGTCGCCGGTACCGGCACCAAGGGCTTCGGCGGCGACGGCGGCCCCGCCACCGCCGCCCAGTTGGACGGCCCGTACGGAGTGGCCGTGGACGGCATGGGCACCGTCTACATCGCCGATCACAACAACCGCCGGATCCGGAAGGTCACGGCCGACGGCAGGATCAGCACGATCGCGGGGACCGGGACCGCGGGATCGGCCGGAGACGGCGGACCGGCCGTAGCGGCCCAACTGCGCACCCCGAGGGGGGTGGAGGTGGGCCGCGCGGGCGACCTCTACATCGCCGACGAGGGCAGCCACCGCGTCCGCAGGATCACCGCCGACGGAAGGATCGACACGGTCGCCGGTACCGGCACCAAGGGCTTCGGCGGCGACGGCGGCCCCGCCACCGCCGCCCAGCTGGGCGGCCCGTTCGGAGTGACGGTGGACAGCGCCGGCACCCTCTACGTCGCCGAGTTCAACAACCACCGGATCCGGCGGATCACGCCCGACGGAAAGATCGACACGGTCGTCGGAACGGGAACCGGGGACTTCGGCGGAGACGAAGGCCCTGCCACCGCAGCCCAGTTGAACAAGCCGATCGGCATCGCCGTCGACCGCTCCGGCGCCCTCTACATCGCCGACCACGCCAACCACCGGGTCCGCAGGATCGCGCTGCCGGAGCGGGCCGGACTGCCCGACTCGGGCACGGTCGTCTCCTGGACCAATGTGCGCAGCCTGCTGCGGATGGCGGTGCGGCGCGAGTCCACCAAGGACGGGGCCGAGATCCACCAGTCGCTCGCCACCCCGAGGGGTCACCAGCGGTGGCGGCTGGTCGTGGCGGGCGAGGACGCCGGCGACACCCTGTACACGATCGAGAACGTACGCAGCGGCAAGGTCCTGGAGATCACCGACGCGCACGAGACGGCCGGGGCGGTGGTGGCACAGCGCACGTACGCGGGCGACGACGCGCACCACCAGCACTGGAGGCTGATCCCGGTGAGCTCCGCGACCGCGTCCCCGCCGGTGTACGAGATCGTGAACCGGAACAGCGGTCTGCTCCTGCGCGTCGACACCAACGCCCGCACGACGATCACCCAGCACCGGGCGGAGGGCGACCACCGGGACCGGCAGTGGCAGCTGCTCTCGGAATGACGCGGGGGTGATCAGCCGCCCGGCGGGGGCCCGGTCGGCAAAGCCGACACACGAGCACACCCGGCCCCCACCGCACATCGCTCAACGGTCGGGGGGGGCGGGGGGGGCGCCCGGCGCCCCCCCCGCGGCCGCCCCCCCCGGGGCGGGTACGCCCCCCCCCCGCG
>NZ_JBEYZX010000024.1:0-94678 GCF_040646255.1 Streptomyces sp. NPDC046203
ATCGCGCAGCCGGCGCAGGGCCGGATGGCGGCGTCTGATCCGGTTCAGGGAGGTGATCAGCGGGGCGATCGAGGTGCCGTCCCGCTCCGCCGACTCACACGGGCCTGGCCCGCTCCCACAACTCCTCGGCATGCTCCGCGAATCGCGACCACATCCCGCCCGGACCCTGCCGCCGCAGATGCAGCAGAGGCGAGTCGTGTCCCGCCAAGCGGGCCAGATGCGGAGTGACGAGTGCGTCGCCGTCGAAGCGGAAGACGGAGAGACTGACGTGATTGGCCGCGTCCTCGGGTGCGCTGTAGCGCACCTCCACCCCGTCGACCGCGCCGAGCCGGGCCAGCTCCCCCAGCGTCATCCGGATCCGCGCCGAGACGGACAGGGCGACGTCCTCGACGATTTCCCGCTGCCGCGTCACCTCGCCCTCCGGGTCCCCCAGGAGGAACCGCACACGGCAGCCCGCTTCCGCCTTCCGGCGGATCGTCTCGGAGAACGTCGGGACCTGGGTCCAGAAGAAGTAGTTGGTGTAGCCCGCGAAGAACAGCTCTTCCCCGGCCCCGGCGACGAGCTCCGCCCACACCGTGGACGGGCACGCCGATCGATACGGATAGCTGTGGACGATCTCCCGGTCACCGCCGGTCTTGATCCGGCCCTTCACTGCCTGTGGCCACGGCATCTCTTCGTCCATTCCCTGCGCGCGTGCGGCGTCTTCACGAGTCCCAGGGGGCAGATACCCCACTTCGCCCGCGCGTCCACCGGCGCACGCGCGCACGCACGCGACAACACCGGACATCGCGACCGCCGGCCGAGAACCCCCGCGCATGACGACATGACGAAGGGGGCCGGATCAACCAGCGGCGGATCCGGCCCCCTTCCCACACCTTCAGCCGACGGCTAGCCGGCTCCCCCCAGTCCCGGCGCTCTGCCGGGGTCTCTCCACTCGCGGACGGCGTTACGGATTGGTCGAGTTGGCGGCGACGAGCTAGCATCTCCCGTTCCGTGATCAAGATATCTTCGGGGGGAACGAACCGATGCTGAAGCGAGCAATGCGGGTGGGCACCACTGTTGCGCTGGCCACCGCCGCCACACTCACCCTTAGTGGTCCGGCCCAGGCCAGCACCGGCCAAGAGATCTGCTACCAGGCCCATGTCCAGGACCGGGGTTGGCTGCCTTGGGCGTGCGATGGAGCCTGGGCAGGCACACGAGGCGAGGGCAAGAACCTGGAAGCCCTGCGCGTCAAGACGAACTACGGGGAGATCTGCCTGCGCGCACACCGGTCACGCTACGGCTGGGACTCCACAGAGCAGTGCGCCAAGCCGGGGAAGACGATACAGATCGGCACCGAGGGCATGAACACTCCGATCGAGGCGATCGAGTACGTCGAGCGATCCGGCAGCGCGGGCGGCTATGTGCTCTCGACCGCCCACCTCCGGGACAAGGGCGACGTTCCGCACTACCGGACCTACACCTACCGCCCCGACTGGAACTACTACGCAATCCTCGGCACCACCGGTGAAGCGCGCCCCATGGAAGCCGTCCGGTTCAACTGGTTGTAGTCGGTTTCCGTCAACGCCTTCCATCGATTCACGAAGGTCGTTGACAGCAGTGTGTACCAGCGCCTCGCCCCCCGTCATGCAGGGCCGAGGCGCTTCCTGTTCCAGCGAATACCTGAGCGTCATACCTGGACACCTGCGGCGACACGGTATCCGGCACACGATCCCGGAGAAGACCGACAGCCAGGCCGCCCGCCTGCGTAAAGGCTCACGCGGCGGACGGCCACCCGGCTTCGACGAGGACCGCTACAGAAACGCAACACCTCGAACGAGCGATCAACCGCCTGAAACAGTTCCGAGCCGTCGCTACCCGTTACGGCAAACGCGGCTATGTCCACCTCGGCACCGCAACCGCCGCAGCCCTCACCATCTGGCTACGAGCATGATCGACCGGACAGCTCCTAGTACACCGGCTTCTGCGGCTCGATCTGGTTCACCCAGCCGATCACGCCGCCACCCACGTGCACCGCGTCCGAGAAGCCCGCGGCCTTGAGGACGGCCAGGACTTCCGCACTGCGGACACCCGTCTTGCAATGCAAGACGATGCGCTTGTCCTGCGGGAGGTCCTGGAGGGCGGTGCCCATCAGGAACTCGTTCTTCGGGATCAGGCGGGCGCCGGGGATGGAGACGATCTCGTACTCGTTCGGCTCGCGGACGTCGATGACGTCGATGTTCTCGCCCTCGTCCATCCACTCCTTGAGCTGCTTCGGAGTGATCGTGGAGCCGAGCGCCGCCTCCTGGGCCTCCTCGGACACGACGCCGCAGAAGGCCTCGTAGTCGATGAGCTCGGTGACGGTCGGGTTCTCGCCGCAGACCGCGCAGTTCGGGTCCTTGCGGACCTTGACCTGGCGGTACTGCATCTCCAGGGCGTCGTAGATCATCAGCCGGCCGACCAGCGGCTCGCCGATGCCCGCGAGAAGCTTGATGGCCTCGTTGACCTGGATGGAACCGATGGACGCGCACAGCACGCCCAGCACGCCGCCCTCGGCACACGAGGGGACCATGCCCGGCGGCGGGGGCTCCGGGTAGAGGCAGCGGTAGCAGGGGCCGTGCTCGGACCAGAAGACCGAGGCCTGGCCGTCGAAGCGGTAGATCGAGCCCCACACGTACGGCTTGTTCAGCAGCACGCACGCGTCGTTGACGAGGTAGCGGGTGGCGAAGTTGTCCGTGCCGTCGACGATCAGGTCGTACTGGCTGAAGATGTCCATCACGTTGTCGGCTTCGAGCCGCTCTTCGTGCAGGACGACGTTCACGTACGGGTTGATGCCGATCACGCTGTCACGCGCGGACTCGGCCTTGGAACGGCCGATGTCGGCCTGACTGTGGATGATCTGGCGCTGCAGGTTCGACTCGTCGACCTCGTCGAACTCGACGATGCCGAGCGTGCCGACACCGGCGGCGGCCAGGTACATGAGGGCGGGCGAGCCGAGGCCGCCGGCGCCCACGCAGAGCACCTTCGCGTTCTTCAGGCGCTTCTGGCCGTCCATCCCGACATCCGGGATGATCAGGTGGCGCGAATACCGACGGACCTCGTCGACGGTGAGCTCGGCAGCCGGCTCGACCAGGGGTGGCAGCGACACGGGGACTCCAAGGTCATCCCCGCCGTGACGGGGAACGGGACAGTCATCGTTCTCCGTGCAACAGTGCCACGCCTTATTTCATTCCGAGACTCCCTGTCCGATCCGCGAGACGATTTCGTCCCAGTAGCCGGGCAGGGCCTGGAATGGGGTGTTTTGTTCGGGCGCGGCCCGGCGGTCGGTCATGAAGACCGTCCCCGCGCCCTGCCAACGGGCGACCCGTAACGCCTCCTCCAGATGGGTCCGGGGGACCCCGTGCACCAGATGGACGAACTTCCGCTCCGGATGCTCCGCCGTCCACTCCGGCGCCTGTGACCAGCGATATTCCGCCCAGGGGCCGGAGAAGGTGACCAGTTGGTCCGCCATCTCCGCGTACCCCGGATACGGATGAGCGCCGTGCCCGAGGACCAGATGGGCCGCGCCGTCCGTCAGTACTTCCAGGGTCGCGGTGATCCGCCGTACCCCCGCCAGATCCGTCCGACCTGTGGGACAGCTGTCCAGGTAGTAACCATCGACCTTGTACCAGTCGAGGAAACGGACGGCGTCCGCGACGACCTCGTCGTACGGCCGCGCCCCGTCCGCCAGTCCGATGTGGCCGAGCAGACGGACCCCCGCCCGGCGCAGCATCCCGGCCGCCTCCCGGCAGTACGGGTCGGGCCGGTCGCCCGGGCCGCCCCCGACATCGAGGACGGCCCAGTGCACCGGGGCGCCGGGGCGGGCCAGTTCGGCCCACTCCAGGGGGGCGACCAGGGGGTGGGCGTACCCGGGGACGCCCACCCCCATCCCGACCGCCGTCCCCGTCCCGGCGACCCCGGCGGCGGTCAGATGCGGCACGCCGCCTCCATCCAGATGTCCGCCAGGGACTCCTCCAGATTGATCCGGGGACGCCAGCCGAGCCGGTCGCGCGCGGTGCGCACGTCGGCCTGCTGCCAGGGGCCGCAGCCGTCGGGGTACGGGTACGGCGCGGCGGCCAGTTGCTCGGCGATGGTGGCCTCGGTGCGCTGGGCGCCGATCACCGCGCGCGGCGGCGGGCCGTCGAGCTCGTGGAGCTGGCCGGCGTATCCGGCGACCCTCGCCAGGATGGCGGCGGCGTCGCGCAGCTTCACGGCCCGGCCGGTGCCGATGTTGACGACGCCCTGGGCGGCGGAGAGCGAGGCGGCGTGCACGGCCCGCGCCACGTCCCGTACGTCCACGAAGTCGCGCTGCACACCGAGCCCGCTGAGCTTCAGCTCGCTGTCCCCCGCCTGCATGGCCCGGCGCAGCGCCTCCGCGAGCCGGCCGAGCGGCGAGCCCGCCGGGGTGCCGGGGCCGACCGGCGAGAAGACCCGCAGCACGACCGCGTCGAGCCCGGAGCCGAGGACCAGTTCGGTCGCGGCGAGCTTGGACACGCCGTACGGCCCGCCGGGGCGGGGCACCGCGTCCTCGGCGGTCGAGGAGCCGGGCTGGCTGGGCCCGTACTCGGAGGCGCAGCCGACCTGCACCAGCCGGGCGCCACAGCCGCTGCGGCGCAGGGCCTCGCAGACGGTGGCGACGGCCACGGTGTTGTGCCGGGTGAGGTCGCGGGCGCCGCCCCGGGTGGCCCCGGCGCAGTTGACAACGACTCCGGGGTGGACGGCGTCGAAGAAGCGGGTCAGCGCGCCAGGACTGCCGGTGGCGAGGTCGAACCGCACGTCGGCGTCGTCGCCTCGGCCGAGCGCGGTGAGGTGGACGGCGGGGTCGGCGAGCAGCCGGTCGGCGACGAACCGGCCGATGAATCCGTTGGCTCCGAGCAGCAGCACCCTCATCGCGCGGCCCCCTCGTGGCGGCCGGCCTCGGCCGTGGCCGCGCGCGCGGCCGTCGTGGGGAGGTGGTGCGTCATGTCTGTTTCGTCTCCTTGGAAGGTTCCGGTCCCGGAGAGGTCCCGGTACGGGGTGGTTCAGGGGTGATTCGGGGATGGTTCGGGGGTGGTTCAGGGTGGTCAGGAGTGGTTCGGGGTGGTTCGGGGTGGTGGTTCGCGGTGGTGGTACGGGGCCGGGCGGTCCGTGGCGGCGGTACGGGGTACGGGGTACGGCTCCGCCGGGGCGGCGGCCCGGGAGGGGCGACGCGCCCTCAGGAGTGGGCCGAGGCCCGGGACAGCGCCGTGGTGGCATGGACGAGCAGGGCGAGCGCCGCCGTGCCGCACAGCAGGACGGGCAGCGCCGCCGGGCCCCACAGTCCGGTGACGGCGCGGACGGGGATGCCGAGCACGGCGCAGCCCGGGAGGCGGGCGGCGAGGACGCTCGCGACGGCGAGGGCCTCGGCGGCGCAGGTCACGCCGAGGGCGAGGGAGGCCGCCTCGGTGAAGCCGTACGCGACGAGCAGCCGGGCGGTCAGCAGCAGCGCGCCGAGCGCGAGGGCGCCGGGGTGGAAGCCGGTGAGCGCGAGCAGCCCGGCGAGGACCACGACCGGGACGGCGACGGCTCCGAGCAGCAGCGGGCGGGTGCCCGCGGCGAAGGCGGCCGGACCTCGGCTGACGGCGAGCCGGCGCCGGGCCCGGACGGCGAACATCCGGGCGCACCAGACGGCGGGGGCGACCGCGAGGGCCAGGGCGAGCAGCGGTCCGGTGTCCACGTCCCAGGCACCCCCGGCGCCCGCCGCCCAGGCGTCCCCGCCCCCGGCTCCGGCCGGGTCGAGCGGTGTGACGAACGGTGTGACGAACGGTGTGACGACGGCCGGCGCGTGGTCGGGTCCGCCGCGCAGCACCTGGTCGAGGAAGCCGTCGCCGGCCGCCGCGTACGCGAGCAGCCACAGGGTCCACAGCCCGGCGGCGGGCAGGAGCGGTCCGGTGGCCGTCAGCGGGCCCCGGCGTACGGCGAGGAACAGCGCCGCGCCGGTCGCGAGGGCCCCGAGGACACCGGCGGCGAGCCGCGCGGGTCCGGTGGTGAGGGCGAGTCCGGCGGCGGCGAGGAGGGCGGCGGCGCCGGGCGCGCAGGCGGCGAGCGCCCAGCCGGCCCGGTCGGTCCAGGCGGCCCAGGTGGTCGTACGGGGAGCGGCGGGGCTGGCCGTGCCGTCGGCACCGGCCCTGCCGTCCCCGTCACCCACGCCATCCGTACCGTCCGTACCGTCTGTGTCGTCCGTGTCGTCTGTGTCGTCCTGGGGCACGCGCGCGTACAGCTCCTCGGCGAGAGAGAAGACGTCCCGGTGCCGGAACCACGCGGCGGTGCGATCGGTCATGCCGTGCGCTTCGAGTCCGGCGGCGATCTCCAGCGGGTCGACGGCGCGCCGGCACAGATCGCGGTGGCGGTGCAGGAGCGCCTTGACCGGGTCGGCGGACCGCTCGGGCCCGCGACCGTGCCCCTGCCCCTGCCCCTGGCTTACGGCTCCCGGCGCGGGCGTGCGTACGGCATCGGCCGCCGGCCGGGGCGACCCCTCCCGTACCTCCCGCGCCTCTGGCACCTCACTCACCTCCCGTACCTCCGACATCTCCCGCACCTGCTGAATCGCTTCCGCAGCGACAGCGATCACGGCCGGGACAACGGGCGCGGAGGCGGTGGCGGCGGTGGCGGCGGGGCCGGCGGAGGCAGCACTGGCGGCGGGCCGTACCGGCCCCGGGGGCGCGAGTAACGCCTCGGAGCTCGGATCCCACGGGCCGGGGCTGATCGGAGTGGCGGAGCCGCGCATGGGCCTGCCTCCTTCATCGGACATCGAGGTCTCCCGGGGCGGCGGCGCTCGCGGGGGTGGCGACCGGCCGGCCCGCCCAGCGGCCCGGTACATGGGCCTCGGCCGGGTGGGCGAAGAGCACACCGGGGGTGGTGCGGTGCGGGCGGACGGGGGCGTGCGAGAGCAGTTCGAGGTAGGCGCCCCGGTACGCCGCAAGGTTCTGCTCCACCGTGAACAGCTCCAGGGCCCGCGCGCGGGCCGCCGCGCCCAGGCGGCGCCGGCGCTCGGGGTCGCGCAGCAGCGCGAGGCAGGCGTCCGCGAACGCCTTGGGATTGCGCGGCGGGACGACGAGTCCGGTGCCGCCGACGATCTCGACGACCGCGCCCACGTCGGTCGAGACGGTGGCCCGCGCGCAGAACATGGCCTCGACCAGACCGACCGGAAAGCCCTCGGCGACGCTGGAGAGCACGACGACCGCGCTGGAGGCGTAGGCATCCTCCAAGGTGGGCGCCCCGGGGCCGCCCAGCTCCTCGAAGGAGACGGGGCGCTCTGCGACGGCACGGGTGCCCGCCCCGGCGGCCCCGGCGCCCGTCTCACCCTCGTGGGGACCCGCGGCGGCGGGGAAGAGCCGGTCGGCCAGGTCCCGGCAGGTCGCGAGGTACGCGGCGGCGGTCGCGTCCCCGTCCCGTACCGGCGTGGCGATGATCCGCAGCCGGGCGTCGGGCCGGCGGTGCCGTATCCCGGCGAAGGCGTGCAGCAGGGCGACGAGGTCCTTGGAAGGCTCGACGCGGCCGATCCAGGCGAGAGTGGCCGGGTCGCCGCTGTCCTCGTGCTCGCCCGCCTCGGCGAAGCGTCCGGCGTCCATGCCCGGATGGACGGTGCGCAGCCGGGCTGGGTCGGCGCCGCACTTCTCCTGCCAGCGGCGGACATGCGCGCTGCCGGGGGCGAGCAGATCGGCCCGGCGGCCGATCTCGCCGGCGAGCCGTCCGTGGAGACCGGCGAGCAGGGCGCGGACGGGGGTGGTGAGCGGAGCTTCGGCGGCCTCCAGGTAGTGGGCGCGGAGCCGGACGGCGTGCTCGGTGACGAGGAGCGGGGTGCCGAAGAAGCGTTTGGCCAGGAGCCCGGGGAGGGCGGCGGGGCCGCCCGAGAGGGCGTGGCAGAGGTCGGCGTACCCGAGACCGCAGCCCTCGCCATCGCCATCGCCGCCGGTAAACCCCCGGCCGTCCGGTCCGTCGTACCAGTCGAGGGAGAGCGGGCGCAGGACGCGCTCCATCCGCTCGATGAAGGCGAGGTGGTCGCGCAGGCCCGCGGCGGCGACGGCCCGGCGGGCGCCGGGGGCGCGGCAGGCCGATTCCAGGACGCGCAGCGCGGTCTCGGAGCGGAGCGCGGCGGGAAGTCCCCCGTATTCGCGGGCGAGTTCGGCGAGTGCGTAGAGCCCGGCGGCGAACCGCCCGGCGCCCGCCGCACGCTCCTGCCCCTGGGCCTGCCCCCGCACCGGCTCCTGGACCGGCCCCTGCCCCTGCCCTTGCCCCTGCTCCGGCTCGGGTACGACGTCGGGTACGGCATCGGGGTCGGCGGCGCAGACCCCGTGCGCGAACTCGGTGAACGCGGCCTCGAACCGCCGTCGTTCACGGCGCCCGTACCCGCCCCTGCCCCCGGCCCAGCCCCCGTTCCGGCCCGCGCCCCGGCGGGGCTCCTCGTCTCCGGCGCCCCACAGCGCGGCGGTGTGCGTGCTCAGGACGTGCGGGGGCAGCGGCAGCCGGCCGGCCGCCTCCTCGCCGGGGCCGCCGGTCAGCGCGTAGAGGTCGAAGGTGTGCGGCGCGAGCCCGCGCACGAGCCGGTCGCACCAGAGGGCGGATTCACCCGTGACATACGGATAGCCACCCTCCGTGAGCAGTCCGATCCGCATGCGTGCACCCCCGCTCTCCCATGACGGCGGTCACCGGTCGTTCCGGTGACCCGCGGCGGGAAGAACGTAAGCGGACCGATGGGGGCCGCGATGGACGGTTGTCCCACGCACCACCGGAAGGGGTGAATGCACGTAACTTTCCCGCCCCGCGCGCGTTTCGTCGCGCTACGGGGCGGGCGAATCACCGTGCGCACACGCCTGACGAGGCGTCACGCGTCGGGGTGCACCCAGGAGTTGGGAAGGCACTTGATGCCGTCGATGTCGAGGGACTTGGTCTGCTGCTGCATCACCGGCGCGAGCTTGCCCGGGGTACGGCAGCTCTCGTGGCCGTGCCCGAGCCGGTGCCCGACCTCGTGGTTGATGAGCATCTGCCGGTACGCGTGCATCGCCTGCTGCCCGAAGGTCGGCGAACCCTGCGCCCAGCGGAACGCGTTGATCATCACGCGCTCGGTGGAGGCGGAGTCGCACGACACGTTGTCGACCGTCGTGTCCAGGCCGGACTTGGCGCACCAGGCGCCGGTGGTACCGGGGCTGGCCAGGGTGATCACGAAGTCCGCCGGCCCGCTGGAGACCCGCTCGAAGGTCATCTCGCCGTCGCCGGCCCAGCTGCGCCGGTCGTTGAGGGTGCGCTGGACGGCCTGCGCGAACAGCGAGCCGTCGAGCCCGAGCTCCTTCTCGATGTCGACCCGGTAGCGGTACTTGCGCCCCTTGCCGGGCGCCTTGTCGGCGCCGGGAACGGTCTCGAACCGCCCCGGCCCCTTCATCTTCGGGTCGATGGGGAAGGTACGGGCCATCAGCTGGTCGTACGTCGGCGGCGCGGCCTGATCCGTAGCGCCGTCCTTGCCGTCCCGGTCGCCGGAACGGGAGGCCGGGGACTGTGCGCCCGCCCGGCCCGTGTCGTCGGCCGAACGGGCCTGCGCCGCCCCGTCGGACGGGCTGTCGGCGACCTGGCCGGCGACGACCACGGCGAGGACCGTGGTGATCGCGGCTGCGGCGATCCCGGTGAAGGTACGGCCCATCCCGCCGCTCCGGCCCTCCGACCGCTCGGACGGTCGATCGGCCGGGCTCTCTGCCTGTTCCCGATCCGGCGGCCACGCGTCGCCGGTCCCGGCCGTCCCGCCCTCGGCGGGCGGCGGGGTCTCGCGGCGCGGCCCGGGTATGAACGGGGCCGCCGGGCCGGATTTCGTATACGGGTAGCGGGCCGGTGGCACGGGCCCCGTGCTCTCGTCGTGGACCGGGTGCCCACCGCCGCGTACGGCGGCCGGGCCGGGTGCGGCCGGCTCGAACGGCGCCCGCAGCCGCGGAACGGCGGTCTGCCCGGTATGCGGCCCCTGGCCCTGCCCCGGACCCTGCCCCTGACCCTGGTGGGGAGGGTGTCCCTGATACGGATTTCCGGGGTTCCCGGGATTCGCTGCGTTCCCAGGGTGTCCCTGATGCGAAGGAGGTCCCGGGTAAGGGGACTGTCCCTGATCGCGTCCCTGCTGTGGGGGTGGCGGTTCGTCCCGCCTGCGTCGACCCGGCCCCGGCCCGTTCTTCGGCCCGGTGCTCTCCCCCTGCCCCGTCGTCCCGGTGTCGTCCACCGGTGTCTCGGGGTTCTTGCGACGATGTCGTCCCACGGTCCGGTTCAGCTCCCGCCCTCGGCCGCCGCCCCGCCCTCGGCGTCGGTGATCAGCTCCCGTACCGCCGTGGCGACGGTGCGCGGATATTCCATCATGGCCACATGTCCCGCCTCGGGGAGCGTGAGCAGCCGCGAGCCGCGGAACGCGGCGGCCGCCTTGCGCGCCATCCGGTACGACACGAGGCGGTCGCGCCCGCCGTACACGAGGAGGGTGGGGGCGAGGACCCGTTCCGCCTGACGCCACAGGCCATGCTGCCCGCCCAGGGTGTACGCGTCGACGATGCCACGCGAGGAACGGGCCATCGCGTCCCAGAAGTACGGCAGTTCAAGGCGGCGTTCCATCTCCTCGACGGCCTGCCGCAGGTCCTCCTCGGTGGCCCGGCGGGGATCGCCGTAACAGAGGGAGAGGACACCGAGCACCCGCTGCTCGGCCGTCCACTCCCGGGTGAGCTTCGCGAGCACGCCCGCGACCCCGGGCACCGCGAGCAGCACCGTCGGCCACGCGGTGCGCTGCGGGCGCAGCTCGGGCAGCGCCGGGGAGACCAGCGTCAAGGTGCGCACCAGGTCGGGGCGCACGGCGGCGACCCGGGTGGCGACCGCGCCGCCCATCGAGTTGCCGACCAGGTGCACCGGGCCCCGGCCCTCGGCGTCCAGCAGCCGGATGACCGCGCGGGCGTGACCGGTCACCGAGTAGTCGCTGTCGTCCGGTGGCGGCGAGTCGCCGAAACCGGGCAGGTCCACCGCGGCGCCGTCGACCAGGTCGGACAGCAGCGGCATAAGGCCCGACCAGTTCTGCGAGGAGCCGCCGAGCCCGTGCACGTACAGCGCGGGCGGCAGTCCGGGACGGTCGCCGGGGCGGGTCCGCAGGTTCAGGGTGAGGCCGGGGAGGGTGACGGACCGCGTCTCCTCGCCGTCGGCGATCCGGCCGGTGCCCGGCGGCACCGTCACGGGAGTTGCGGCCGCGGTCCGTGTTTCCGGCAGCTCGGTCGAGGACATGGCAGCGATATTACGAGACGATCACGCCGGGGCGTGTGTGGGTGCCGTCACAGGCTCGGGTGCGCCCCTCCGGCGAAGCTCCTACGCTCGGAAGTAAGGGCACCGGCGACGACCGTCGGTCCGGCCCCACGGTCCCCATGACCCTCATGCACCCCATGGCGCTCATGGCCCCTGGCCCACCGGCCCCGGCCCGTGGACCGCTCGACGGAAGGAGCCGCATGACCGCCGACCCGAACGAGAAGACCAAGACCGGCAAGGCCGGCACGGCCGACAAGACGGATGAGGCACGCGAACCGGTCGAGGCGCGGCTCCCCGGCGGCGCCGGGGAGAAGGACACGTTCCCTTCGGAGCACGACGTCCCGATCGAAAAGGAAGTGCCGGAGGCCGACGCGGCCGACCAGCGCAAGGAAGTACTCCAGCGCGAGGACGAACCGCTGAGCCGGCTGCGGCGGCGGCGCGACCAGGCGAACGAGGCGGACATCGTCGAGCAGGGCCGGGTCGTCGCGGTGGACGAGGAGGACTACCGCTGAGGACGGGACCCAGTGCGGACCCAGCCGGCGCGAACCCGGTACGGGTACGGGCCTGGCCGGTACGGCCCCGGCGCGGGCCGGACCCGGAAGGGCGCCGGGCAGGCCCCGGACGCCCGGGCCCCGGACCCTCGGATCAGGGAGATGACCTTTCCCCCTCGCCCTGAGCGTCCGGTCCGTGAAATTCTGCGTGCGCACCGCGCACGGCCGCGTTACCGAAAAGTACGATGTCGGGCGCGACGCCAGTGCGCACATGGATCGAAACTTTGGGAGGCGGCGTGAGCGCCATCGAGCAGACAGAGGCAGCACGCCCTCGGGGCACGCGCCTGCCGCGCCGTGCCCGACGGAACCAGCTCCTCGGCGCGGCCCAGGAGGTGTTCGTCGCCCAGGGGTACCACGCGGCGGCCATGGACGACATCGCCGAGCGGGCCGGCGTCAGCAAGCCGGTGCTGTACCAGCACTTCCCGGGCAAGCTGGACCTCTACCTCGCCCTGCTGGACCAGCACTGCGAGGCCCTGCTCCACTCGGTGCGCACGGCGCTCGCGTCGACCTCGGACAACAAGCTGCGCGTCGCCGCCACCATGGACGCCTACTTCGCGTACGTCCAGGACGAGGGCGGCGCCTTCCGTCTCGTCTTCGAGTCCGACCTGACCAACGAGCCGGCCGTGCGCGAGCGCGTCGACCGGGTCTCGCTCCAGTGCGCGGAGGCGATCTCCGAGGTCATCGCCGAGGACACCGGGCTCGCGAAGGACGAATCGATGCTCCTGGCCGTCGGTCTCGGCGGCGTCTCGCAGGTCGTCGCCCGCTACTGGCTGTCCAGCTCCTCCCCGGTCCCCCGCGACAAGGCGGTGACGCTGCTGACCTCGCTGGCCTGGCGCGGCATCGCCGGTTTCCCGCTGCACGCCACCGACGGACAGCTGACCGCCGAGGGCCACTGAGCATCGGCCCCGAGGCACCGGCCCCGGGTCGCCCGTCATCGGGCCCCGGCTCCGTCTCGCGGGCTCCGGACGAATAGCCGAGCAGGGCCTGTCCTCCACCCCTCACCGGGCGGATGACAGGCCCTGTTCGCTCTTGGCGTGCCATGCGCGGGCCGTACCCGTCCCCTCACCGGGCTAATGTGGGCGGGTACGGCGCGGGATCCTCGCGCAAGGCTGACCGTTCGGAGGGACATAGCCGTGGAGGTCAAGATCGGCGTGCAGCACGCACCCCGGGAGATCGTGCTGGAGAGCGGACAGTCCGCCGAGGAAGTCGAGCAGGCGATCGCCGACGCGCTGGCCGGCAAGTCGCAGCTGCTCAGCCTGACGGACGAGAAGGGCCGCAAGGTCCTGGTGCCGGCCGACAAGATCGCTTACGTCGAGCTCGGCGAGCCGGCGGTGCGCCGGGTGGGCTTCGGCGCGGTCTGAGGCACCGCCCGGAACGGGCAGGCGAACGAGAGGGCCCGGCGGACGCGTTGACACGTGTCCACCGGGCCCTTCGCCGTATCCGGGGCGGGCGGCCGAGGCGCGTGTCGGGGATGTGGATCAGGGGTGTGGATCAGGGTTCTCTCAGGGGTGTCTCAGGGTCGGCGGGAGGATTGTCGTCCGGAGTGATCGGGTAGTACGGATGTGACCGCACTGCCCGCCCCGCATCCTCCGCGAGGTGATCCCCCGTGTTCCTGGAAGCCCTCGGTTCCGCCCTGCTCGGTGCCGCCCTGGCCTGGACCGCCGCGCATCGGTTCGCCGGCCGCCTCCCCGCACGTGCCGCCGTACTGCTCACCGGTGCGCTCGGCGCCGTCTTCGGCGCCCTCGTGACCCATGGGGCGATCGGTCCCGGGCACTTCCTGGTGACCCTGACCGGCGCCGTCGTGATCTCGGCCGTCCTGCTGTCGCTGCTGCTGCGGCCGGCCGCTCGGCGGCTACGAAGCTCGGCGGCGGCCTGACGAACCCGGCGGCGGTCGGCGGTACGACGGCTGACGAATCGTTACGGCATGACGGCGGGCGCCCACGTGGGCCCTCACGGGCGCGTCCGCGCACACGAACGGCCGGACCTCCCTCGCGGGACGTCCGGCCGCGTACGTACGCGATCGGTGGCCGGGGCCGTAACCCCATAAAGCCGTGAGCCGTGAACCGTGAGCCGTGAACCGGCGGGGAGCGGAACGCCTCAGGCGGCGAGGCCCAGGGCGGCCATCCGCTTGGTGTGCGCCTCGGTGATCCGCGAGAACATCCGGCCGACCTCGGCGAGGTCGAAGCCCGCGGCCATCCCGTCCACGCCGCCGACCAGCATCGTCGACAGCGCGTCGCGCTCGGCGACCACCCGCTGGGCCTGCGACAGGGCCTCGCCCATCAGCCGGCGGGCCCACAGCGCGAGCCGTCCACCGAGCCGCGGGTCGGCGTCGATCGCGGCGCGGACCTTCTCGACGGCGAAGTTGCCGTGGCCGGTGTCGTCGAGGACCGACAGCACCAGGGCGCGGGTGTCGGTGTCGAGCCGGGCCGCGACCTCACGGTAGAAGTCGCTGGCGATCGAGTCGCCGACGTACGCCTTGACCAGGCCCTCCAGCCAGTCCGACGGGGCGGTCTGGCGGTGGAAGTCGTCCAGCGCGCGGGCGAACGGCTCCATGGCCTCGGTCGGCTCGGCCTCCACGGCGGCGATCCGGTCGCGCAGCCGCTCGAAGTGGTGGAACTCGGCGGAGGCCATCTTCGCCAGCTCCGCCTTGTCCGCGAGGGTCGGCGCCAGCTTGGCGTCCTCGGCGAGCCGCTCGAAGGCCGCGAGCTCACCGTAGGCGAGGGCGCCGAGCAGGTCGATCACGGCGGCCCGGTACTGCGGCACGGCGGAGGCCGTGGCCCAGTCCTGGGCGGCGATTCCGGTGGGTGTGGCGTTGTCAGGCGTCTCCATGAGCCGCACAATAGCCCGCTCCGCCGGTCCGTCCGGGGCCCGGCCCGCACCGGTGCGGCCCCGGTACGGCCCCGGTACGGGCTCGCGACCGCGACCTCGTCCGGAATCTTCCCGACACACATGCGCGATTACGGGGTACAGTGGTAATGCGCCTGCCGAGTATGCGGACAAGTTTTCGCACGTTCGGACGTACCCGGTGGGCCGACATGAATGAGGATGCCCGGTCGGTGGCCCGATCGGCTCCGGCCCGACAACCCTTCCGGCGGACCCGCGGAAGGGCCCCTCAAGCGGATACGACGCTCGAGCGACGGCAGTGGTCCCGCGCCCTACCGGGCGGCGATCCTCGCGATCCCGCCGACGGCATGCGGCACGGTGAGACCCCCTTCGTTCGCCTCGTACCGCGTCTCACAGAAGAGGCAGCACCCTGAGTACGACCTTCCGAGAGCTCGGGATCCTTCCCGAGACCGCCGAGGCCCTCGAAGCCGTCGGCATCGTGACCCCCTTCCCCATCCAGGAGATGACGCTCCCGGTCGCCCTCTCGGGCACCGACGTCATCGGCCAGGCCAAGACCGGTACGGGCAAGACCCTCGGTTTCGGTCTGCCCATCCTCGAGCGCACCGTCGTCCCCGCCGACGCGGAGGCCGGGCGTGCCAAGCCCGAGGAGCTGACCGACACCCCGCAGGCGCTCGTCGTCGTCCCCACCCGTGAGCTGTGCCAGCAGGTCACCAACGACCTGCTGACCGCCGGCAAGGTGCGCAATGTGCGCGTCCTCGCCATCTACGGTGGCCGCGCGTACGAGCCGCAGGTCGAGGCGCTCCAGAAGGGCGTCGACGTGGTCGTCGGCACCCCCGGCCGCCTGCTCGACCTGGCCGGCCAGCGCAAGCTCGACCTGTCGAAGGTCAAGACCCTGGTCCTCGACGAGGCCGACGAGATGCTCGACCTGGGCTTCCTGCCCGACGTCGAGAAGATCATCAACATGCTTCCGGCGAAGCGTCAGACCATGCTGTTCTCGGCGACCATGCCGGGCGCGGTCATCGGTCTGGCCCGCCGCTACATGTCGAAGCCCACGCACATCCGCGCCACCGCGCCGGACGACGAGGGTGTGACCCACGCCAACATCGCGCAGCACGTCTTCCGTGCCCACAACATGGACAAGCCGGAGCTGGTCTCCCGCATCCTGCAGGCCCGCGGCCGCGGTCTCGCGATGATCTTCTGCCGGACCAAGCGCACCGCCGCCGACATCGCCGAGCAGCTGGAGCGCCGCGGTTTCGCCTCCGGCGCCGTCCACGGCGACCTCGGCCAGGGCGCCCGTGAGCAGGCGCTGCGCGCCTTCCGCAACGGCAAGGTCGACGTGCTCGTCGCCACCGACGTCGCCGCGCGCGGCATCGACGTCGAGGGCGTCACCCACGTCATCAACTACCAGATCCCCGACGACGAGAAGACGTACCTCCACCGCACCGGCCGCACCGGCCGCGCGGGCGCGAGCGGTACGGCGATCACCCTCGTCGACTGGGACGACATCCCGCGCTGGCAGCTCATCAACAAGGCGCTCGGCCTCGACTTCCACAACCCGGTCGAGACGTACTCCAGCTCGCCGCACCTCTACGAGGCCCTCGACATCCCCGCCGGCACCAAGGGCATACTGCCGCGCGCCGAGCGCACCCGTGCCGGTCTGGACGCCGAGGAGCTGGAGGACCTGGGCGAGCCGGGCGGCCGTCGTGGCCGTTCCGGGCGTCCGGAGCGCCAGGACCGTGAGAAGACCGAGGAGCGTCCGGCCCGGACCCGCACCCCGCGTCAGCGTCGCCGCACCCGCGGTGGCGAGGGCGCCGAGGGCGTGACGGCCGAGCAGACCGCCACCGAGCAGACCACCGCCGAGGTGACGACCGACGGGGCCGAGACCCCGGCCGGTCCGCGCCGCCCGCGCCGTCGCCGCACCCGCGGTGGCGGGGTCGGTGCCGGTGTGCCGGTCGCGGGTGCCGCGACGGCCCAGCCGGCCGCCGAGGCCGCTCCCGTGGAGGCTCCCGTCGAGCCCGCGCCCGTGAAGGCCGAGCCCGCGCCCGTCGAGACGGTCGAGGCTCCGGCCCCGGTCGTCGAGGCCCCCGTTGTCGAGGCCCCGGCTGTCGTCGAGACCCCGGCCGCCGAGGCCCCTGTCGCCGAGAGCCGGCCCCGCCGCCGTCGCGGCCGTGGCGCCGGTGCCGAGGCCCGTACGGCCGAGGCGACCGCCGAGACCGTGGCCGACTCCGCGCCGGCCGCCGCTCCCGCCGAGGAGGCGCCGCGTCGCCGTCGTGGTGCGCGTGCGGAGGCCGCCGAGCCGGTCGAGCGTGCCGAGGCGCCCGCCGCCGAGGGCCGTGGCCGCCGTTCCCGTGGTGGCCGTGGCCGTACGGCCGAGGCGCCCGCCGCCCCGCGTACCGCCGCCGTCGCCGAGCCGCGCCAGCGGGCCGCTTCCGCGCCCGTCTCCGCGCCGCGCAAGCGTCCGGTGCGTCCGCGCCGGTCCGAGGAGGGCGTGGGCTTCCAGACGGTGGAGACCGCCGCCGCCGCGCTGGCCGCCACCAAGTCCACCAGGGGCGCGGCCAAGGCCGTCCCGGCCCAGGCCGTCGAGGAGCCGAAGCCGGCCCGTAAGGCCGCGGCCCCCGCCGCCGCCACGGCCGCCGTCCCGGCTCAGGCGACCGCCGCCCCGGCCACGTCCGGGCCGCGTGCCCGGCGCCGTGCGACCCGTCCGGCGACCAACACCACCGAGCCGGCCGCCGCGCCGAAGGCCGAGGAGCCGGTGGCTCCGCAGGCCGCCCCCGCGCCGGTGGAGGAGCCGAAGCCGGCCCGCCGCCGGGCGACCCGTCGGGCGTCGAGCCCGGTGACGTCGACCGCGGGCACCGGTGCCGTGGTGATCGTCGGGTCCGCCCCGGCCACCGCGCCCGTCGTGGAGCCGAAGGCTGTCGCGCCGAAGGCTGTCGCGCCCGAGGTGGAGACGGTCCAGGCCGAGGCGCCGAAGAAGGCGGCCCCGCGCAAGCGGACCGTCAAGAAGGCCACCGCCGAGCCGGTCACCGAGACCGCCGTCACCGAGGCGAAGGCCGACGAGCCCGAGGCCCCCAAGGCCCCGCGCAAGCGCGCCACCGCCAAGAAGACGGCTGCGGCCGAGCCGGTCGCGGAAACGGTCGCGGAGCCCAAGGCCGACGACGCCGTCGAGGCGCCGAAGACCGAGGCCCCGAAGAAGGCGGCCCCGCGCAAGCGGACCGTCAAGAAGGCCACCGCCGAGCCGGTCGCCGAAACCACCGTCACCGAGGCGAAGGCCGACGAGCCCGAGGCCCCCAAGGCCCCGCGCAAGCGCGCCACCGCCAAGCGGACCGTCGCCAAGACGGCCCCGGCCGAGACGGTCGCGGAGCCCAAGGCCGACGACGCCGTCGAGGCGCCGAAGAAGGCGGCCCCGCGTAAGCGCGCGACCACGAAGAAGGCGGTCGCCGCCGTGGCCCCGGACGCGTCCGAGCCGAAGACGACGCCCCGGCGCCGTACGGTGAAGAAGGCCGCCGAGACCGTGTCGGCCGAGACTCCGGCCGCCGCGGAGCCGCAGGTCAAGAAGGCGGCGCCGCGCAAGCGCGCCACCAAGAAGGCCGCCGCCCCCGAGGCGTAAACGGCGAACGGCACGACGGCCTGAATGAAGGCCCGGCAGCCGAAGGCAGCAACACAGTGGCCCGGTTCCTCCTGGAGGGACCGGGCCACCGTGCGTACGGCCTCCTGGCTCCTGGGAGCCGGACAAGATCCGGAAGGCGGGCCGGACAGGCCCTAAAGTCGTTTGTATGAGCAAGCCGCGCTCCCTGGCCCTGCCGCCCCGCACCCGCGCCTACCGGCTTTCCACCGTGCGGGGCGAGTTCGCCGTCCTCGACACCGCGCCGCCCGCCGACTTCCCCCGGCACGGCACGGCGCTGCTGCTGCCCGGCTACACCGGCAGCAAGGAGGACTTCCTGGGGCTGCTCTCCCCGCTGAGCGAGGCCGGTTTTCGTACGGTCGCCGTCGACGGCCGGGGCCAGCACGAGTCCCCGGGACCGCGCGGCCGGGCGGCCTACCGCCGCAAGGCGCTCGCGCTCGACGCGGTGGCGCAGGCCGCGGCACTCGGCGACGGCCCGGTGCATCTGCTCGGCCACTCCTTCGGCGGCCTGGTGTCCCGCGCGGCGGCGGACCTCGCACCGGAGGCGTTCGTGTCGCTGACGCTGCTCTCCTCCGGGCCCGGCCGGGTCCCGCGCGGTCAGCGGGCCCGGGTCCGCGCGCTGCGCACGGCGCTCGCGGTGGCCTCGAAGGAGCAGGTGTGGGCGGCGACGCGCTGGCTGGACAGCCGGGGCGAGGAGCCGGAGGCGGCGGATCCGCCGGAAATCGTGGGCTTCCTGCGCAGCCGCTGGATGGGGACCCGGATCGCGCAGCTCTCGGGCGCGGGCCGGCTGCTGATCGGCGATCCGGACGGGACGGCGGCGCTGCGGGAGCTGACCCTGCCGCTGCACATCGCGTACGGGGACGGGGAGACGGTGTGGCCGGTGGCGGAGCTGGCGGCGGCGGCCACCCTGACCGGCGCCCACCACACGGTGGTGGACGGCGCCGGTCACTCCCCCAATGTGTCGCACCCGGCGGAGCTGGCGGCGCGGCTCGCCGCCTTCTGGGATCGCAGCGCCGCTGATCCCAGCGTCCCCGATCTCGGCTCGGCCGATCCCGACTCCGCCGATGACAGCTCCGCGGCCTCCGCCGGCCTCAGCTCTGGCACACCCGGCGCAGATGCTGCCAGAAGCCGTCCCGCAGCGCCCGGCGCAGCGGCGGATGGCCGCGCAGCGACCGGCCGAGCAGGCGCTCCCCCTCGGTGAGGAGTTCGCCGTCGACGGATCCGGGCAGGTAGGGGTGGCCGGGCAGCAGCTCGGCGAGCCGGTCGCGGCCGCGTTCGGCGAACCAGGTGGCGGCGATCCGGGCGCCGACGAAGGCGACGTCCTCGCGTGAGGGCAGGGGCGTGCCCTCGTTCTCGTAGAGGGTGACGGACTTACGGGTCACGTACGGGCGGCAGAAGTCGAGGTCGAAGACGCGCTGGCTGTCGACCTCCCACAGCAGCGGGTCGGCCTGGTTGCCGCGTTCGGCGGCCTCGATGCCCCACAGATGGACGCGGGCGCCGTAGCCCTGCGCGGCCTCGACGGCCGAGACCAGGTCCTCGTCGCCGCCGACGAGGGCGGCGTCGCTGATGGCCCGGTGCCGGGCGAGGGACTCCAGGTCCGTGCGGATGAGGGAGTCGACGCCCTTCTGCTGGTTGTTGGCGTTGAGGTTGCCGAGGCGGACCTTGACGTCGGGCAGCTCGGCGATGGCCTGCTGCTCGGAGGTGTGGATACGGCGCCGGGCACCGTCGTACCAGTAGACGCGCAGCAGCCGGCTGTCGGCGAAGATCGTGCGCGCGGTGTCGATGAAGGCATCGATCAGGCCCTCGGCGTCGAGGTCGAAGTTGCGCCGGTCCTCGGTGCCGGCGACGAGCAGGCCGACGGCCGCGTAGACGTATCCGGCGTCGACGAAGATCGCGTGCGTCGACGGGGTCTTCGCGACCTCGGCGAGCATGCGGCGCAGCAGCTCGTTGGTGTGGTCCAGGCGCGCTTCGACGGCGGCCAGCGCGGCCGTCGTGGCCGGTCCCCCGTCGGAGGACTCGTCCGGATCGCCGTTCCCTACCAGCGAGTAGTTAGTCATCCGAAAAATTTCCTTAGCGTAGGGAATGTTTGAGTGGTGCAAGTCGTTGAGCAGTTATGTAACCCCAGTTCTTCACGTCCGCGTGGAGGATCAACTCCGACGAAGGGAGAAGCACATGCGCTTCGAAATCCTGCGACTGGACGACATCGACGGTACGCCCGTCGAGCGCACCGTCGTGGACGCCGCCTCCGTCAACGGGATCGTGCAGCAGGCCGCAGCGATCGGCCAGCGCATCTGGATCCGGCCGGCCGACGCCTCGGCGTCGTAACGGTCACACCGCCGCAGAGGCAATACCCACCCTTTCGACACCGCGCCCCCGCATGGACTCCACTGGAGGAATCCTTACGGGGGCGCAGTGCTGTTCCGCTGAGGGCCGCCGGGTCAGGTGCCCTGGATGATCTGGGTGACGCCGTTCACGATCTGCTGGACGGCGATGGCGGAGAGCATCATGCCCGCGAGCCGCGTCACGAGGACGACGCCGCCGTCCTTGATGACCCGGATGATCAGCAGCGAGTAGCGCATGGTCACCCAGAGCACCAGGTGCATGGCGATGATGGCGGTCCACACCGAGAGCTGCTGGCCGAAGCCGTCGGCGTTCTGCACGGCCAGGATGACGGACACGATCGCGCCCGGTCCGGCGAGCAGCGGCATGCCGAGGGGGACCAGGGCGACATTGACGTCCTTGGTCTGCTGCGGCTCGTCGGTCTTGCCGGTGAGCAGATCGAGCGCGATGAGCAGCAGGAGCAGACCGCCCGCGATCATCAGGGCCGGGACCGAGACGTGCAGATACGCCAGGATCTGCTGGCCGAGGACGCCGAAGACACTGATGACGCCGAAGGCGACGGCGACGGCCTGCCAGGCCATACGGCGCTGGACCTTGGTGGCGCGGCCGGAGGTGAGGGCGAGGAAGATCGGAGTGATCCCGGGGGGATCCATGATCACGAAGAGGGTCAGAAACAGCGAGCCGAAGACGGCGACGTCGAACACGGTGAATGGGCCTTGCGGAGAAAGGGGGTGTACACGAGCACCCGGAATGAATGGTTCCGGAAGAAGGGCAGCATGCGGCCGGGATGGGGGTCGCACACGGAGGAGCAGGTCAGAGCAGGTCAGAGCAGGTCGAAACAGGTCGGAGCAGGTCGGAGCGGGCCAGGGGCCGGCAGCCGGGGAAGCCGGGGCGGGCACCGCCACACCGGCGCGCGGGCACACGGTCACCGATCACTGGCCGCCGGTCACCGCGGGCGGTGACGGGGAAGGACCGGGCCGGGGTACGGGAGCGGCGCGGCGGCCGAGGAGCCGGAGCGGCGGAGAACCGCCAGCGCCTTCGGTCAGCGGGTTCCGCCGGCGCCGGGCACCGGGAAGGCACCCGTGGCGCGGCGCGTGATCTCGCCGTAGATCTCGGGGTCGGTGGTGAAGTCGCCGAGTCCGACGGTCTTGCGGCTGCCGTGGTAGTCGCTGGAGCCGGTGGTCAGCAGACCCAGCTCCCCGGCCAGCCCGCGCAGCCGCGCCCGGGTCGGCTCGTCGTGGTCCATGTGGTCGACCTCGATGCCGTCGAGACCGGCCTCGGCGAGGCGCGCGATCGCGGACTCGGGCACGCAGGTGCCGCGCTTGACCGCCTGCGGGTGCGCGAAGACCGTGACCCCGCCGGCCGCCTTGACCAGCCGGATCGCGTCGATCGGGTTCAGCTCGTGCTTCTCGACGTGCGCCCGGCCGCCGTCGGCCAGCCACTCGGGCGTGAACGCGCCGGACACATCCGGGACGACGCCCAGCTCGACCAGCGCCTCCGCGACATGCGGGCGGCCCACGGAACCGTCGCCCGCGATCCGGGCGACCTGCTCCCAGGTCACCGGGACGCCGAGTTCCCGGAGCTTGCCGACCATGGCCCGCGCGCGCGGCACCCGGTCGTCCCGGACCAGCTCGCGCTCGGCGGCGAAGGCGGGCTCCTCGGGGTCGAAGAGGTACGCGAGCATGTGCAGGCTCACCCCGTCGAGACGGCAGGAGAGCTCGGCGCCGGTGACGAGCGTGAGCCCGTCGGGCAGCGCGGCGATCGCTTCCTCGTACCCGCGGGTGGTGTCGTGGTCGGTCAGCGCGACGACGTCGAGACCGGCGGCCGAGGCGTTGCGTACCAGCTCGGCGGGGGTGTCCGTACCGTCCGAGGCCGTGGAGTGGGTGTGCAGGTCGATACGCACGACGCGGGACTCCAGGGGTTCGGGGCGGACAAGAGCAACGCCTCAGCATAACGGGCGAATCGAACGCGCTCGTACGGATTCGACGAACCGGGCACCCCTTACGCGGTGACCCCGGTTACCCCGGCCGTCCACGCCGCCCCGGCGCCTGTGCGGCCCCGCTTGTCCGGGCGGTCCCGGCGGTCCCACCGCGCGCTTCCGCCCCGGCCGCCCCAGTCTTCCCGACCGTCCCACCGCGCGCTTCCGCCACGGCTGCCCCAGGAGTCCCGACCGCCCCAGGGGTCCGGGCAGCCCCAGGAGTCCCGGCTATCCCAGAAGTCTCGGGGTCAGGGCGCCGAACGGCAGGAGGTCCACCTCGGCGCCCGCGTCGCGGAGGTCGGTGAGGATGAGTTCGTCGTACATCAGCAGGCCGGACTGTTCGGGCCAGACGATCGCCCACAGCCACAGCCCCCGCGCTTCGCCCGCGAAGACCGCGCGGTCGTGCGGGGCGTCGGCGACGTGCCAGAGCGGGGTGGGACGGCCGGCCGCCAGCACCTTGACCTGCGGCGGCTTGTCGATCGCCATGCCGCCGGAGCCGGGGTCGGGGCCGTCGATGCCGGCGAACCGGGCGCCGAGGCCGACCCCCAGCTCCTCGGCGACGAGCAGCAGCTCGCCGATGCCGCCGAGCGGGCCGGGGCCCGAGCAGGCGACGGCGGTGGCGCGGCCGCCGCTGCGGTCGTCACCGGCGTACGCGACCCCGGTGAAGAGCCATCCGATGGGCAGCGGCCAGGGCATCCACACGGGTACGTGGGCCCGGTTCACCACGACGCCGAGGGCCTCGACACTGGGCGGGATCACGGGCTGCAGCGGATACACCGAGCCGTGTACGTCGCACTGCCAGGAATCGGCGAAGAGACCGGGCGCCCTGACCCGGCCACCACACTTCGGGCAACTGGGTTCGCCCCTCATAGGGCTCAACGGTCCTAGCTCCGCGGCCCCGCGTCAAGGACGATCACCGGCGTTCACCCGTCCGGTCGGGAACCTTCACCCGGACCGGCAGGGGAATCGAACGGACCGCCCGGAGCGGGGCTCCCACACCGGGCCGGGACCGGGACCGGGGCCGGGGCCGGGGCCGGGGCCGACCGGCCGTCCCCTCGCCCCGGACGCCTCAGCCCAGCCGTCTCAGTCCAGCCGTACCGACGTACGCCGCGGATCGCGCAGGTCCGTCCCGTTCGCCAGCCAGCGCTCCTCCAGGGCCTGGGCCCCGTGCACCCGCTTCCAGGCGGCCTCGTTCGAGGTCATCGGCAGCAGCGGCAGGAAGCGGACCGGGTCCATCGGCTCGTCCATGTCGAGGTCCTCGACGAGACCGCCCGGCTCGGCGACCAGGACGGAGCTGAAGGGCGCGCCCGGCCACAGCGGCTCGCCCACGTCGAGCGAGGCACCCGGCGCCACGACCAGACCCTCGACCTGCGGACTGGCGGCGAGCACCGCGAGCGGGCGGAGCGCCTTGTCGGTGTCGGCGAGCCCGGCCCGTACCGAGAGGACCAGCTCGGCCCGCGGGCCCTTGACCGGGTCGGCGAGCACGGCCGTCGGGTCGGTCATCGGCTGGGCGGACATGCCCAGGGTGGCGTAGCGCACCAGGCCGGCCTCGGCGTCCACGAAGCGGAGCACCTCGATGCGATCGGTGCCGAGGAAGGTGACGGCGGCGCGGGCGTCGGGCTCGCCGAGGGCCGTGCGCAGCCGGGCTTCGACCAGAGCGAGAATTTCTGCCATGGGCCGAGCATAAAGCGAGTATGGAGTGGGCAAAGTCAAAGATTGACCTTCAGTCGGCTGATAGTCTTGGCAACTGGTCGGACTTCCGACTGCTCGTCACACGTCATCCCTCACCAGGGACCGGCCGGAGGAGGTGGGACTGCGATGGATCGAAGTCGATCGGGCAGTACCAGCCGCTCTTCCGTCGCCCCGCCCCCGCGGCCGTAACCCCGGCGCGGACGGTCCCCAGGCGGCCGGTGACGCGAGGATCCCACCGCGGTCCTCCCTCCGGCCCCCCGCACGACGGAAGAGCTGCCTTCGCCTCCCGAGAGCACCGCTCTCCCCCGAGAGCCGCGCTCTTCGCCCCGTCTGTTGCGAACACCGTCACCGCGATCCCCGGTGCCGCCCGCTTTGTGGATGAAACGTTCCACGTCCCCATTCCGGGCTGCGCCACGGTCGCCGACGGCCTCTCCGTGAAGGAGCAGCACGCCATGTCGATGATCCGTGACCTGCGCGCCGCCGTACGCCCCTCCCTGCGGCAGTCCCTCCGGCACCCGCTGCGCAAGCCCGGCACCGGTTCCGGCCCCTCCTCGTCCTCCCCGTACGGGACCTACGACTCCACCCGCGACCCGTCGGCGCCCACCGCCGTCGTCGACTGCGCCGTCTACCGCGACGGCAGTCGCGTCGACGACAGCGCGTGCCTGACCCCGCGCGGCGCGATGCGCCAGGTGCGGGAGAGCGGCGGTTTCGCCTGGATCGGGCTGCACGAGCCGACCGAGGCCGAATTCGCCGGGATCGCCGCCGAGTTCGGGCTGCACCCGCTCGCCGTCGAGGACGCCGTCCACGCCCACCAGCGGCCCAAGCTGGAGCGCTACGACGACACGCTCTTCACCGTCTTCAAGACGATCCACTACGTCGAGCACGCCGAGCTGACCCCGACCAGCGAGGTCGTGGAGACCGGCGAGGTCATGGTCTTCACCGGCCCCGACTTCGTCATCACCGTCCGGCACGGCGGCCACGGCTCCCTGCGCAACCTCCGCCACCGCCTCCAGAACGACCCCGAGCTGCTCTCCAAGGGCCCCTCGGCGGTCCTGCACGCCATCGCCGACCATGTCGTCGACGGCTACATCGCGGTCGCGGACGCCGTCGAGCTGGACATCGACCAGATCGAGATCGACGTCTTCTCGCCGCCGGCCAAAGGCTCCACGCGCGGCACCGACACCGGCCGGATCTACCAGCTCAAGCGCGAGGTGCTGGAGTTCAAGCGGGCCGTCACCCCGCTGATGCGCCCGCTCCAGCTGCTCAGCGAGCGGCCGATGCGGCTGGTCGATCCCGACATCCAGAAGTACTTCCGGGACGTCGCCGACCACCTCGCCCGCGTCCAGGAGCAGGTCGTCGGCTTCGACGAACTGCTGAACTCGATCCTCCAGGCCAACCTGGCGCAGGCGACCGTCGCCCAGAACGAGGACATGCGCAAGATCACCTCGTGGGCGGCGATCGTGGCCGTCCCGACGGCGGTCTGCGGCGTGTACGGCATGAACTTCAAGCACATGCCGGAGCTGGAGTGGCGGTTCGGCTACCCCATGGTGCTCGTGGGCATCGCGGCCATCTGCTTCACCATCCACCGCACCCTCAAGCGCAACGGCTGGCTGTAGGAGCCAGGGCGGGCGGGGCCGGGCGGGGCCGGGGCGGGCGTCGGCGGGGCGGGCGGTCGATAGGGTTCGGGCATGACCGACGCGCTGTTCGGGCCCGCCCTCGTCGAGGAGGCCACCAAGAAGTCCGGCCTCGTCTGGGTACGGGGCCAGGCCCCCGCCGCCCGGGCGCTCTGGCACCTGTGGCACGACGGTGGCGCGCTCGTCGTCGGCGACGGCCCCGGCGAGCAGCCGCTGCCCGGCCTCGTCGACGGCGCCACCGCCGAGGTCACCGTCCGCAGCAAGGACAAGGGCGGCCGGATCGTCTCCTGGACCGCCGTCGTACGGGAACTCGCGCCCGGTACGGAGGAGTGGGACGCGGCGGTCGCCGAGCTGAAGGGCAAGCGGCTGAACGCGCCCGACGCCGAGACGATGACCGAGCGCTGGGCGCGCGAGTGCCGGGTGCTGCGGCTCGTACCCCGGGACTCGACGACCGAGCTGCCGGACGGCTCGCTGGCCGCCGTACCGCTGCCGTCCCCGGCCCTCACGCGCGAGCCGGTCCCGGCGGCGCTGCCGAAGCTGCTGCTGCGACGGGGCCGCCGCCGGGGCTGAGCCACCACCGGGGCTGAGCCACCACCGGCCCGGGGCGTCGGCCCCTCGGAACTCAGGCCGTCAGGTGCTGGGCAGCTGCTTGCCGTAGTCCACGGTCTGCCCCTTCGCGGGCTCGTCCAGCGCGAAGTTCCGGTCCCACTCGGACAGCACCACCACGCCCGCGCCGCCGCCTCGGGCGAGGCGGACCGGGAACGGCTCGCCGTCCAGGGCGACGTCGAGGGAGCCGCCCTCGCCGCCCTGACCGCCGCTGATGTTGATGGTGCGGACACCGCCGATCTTGCCGTGGTCGCCCTTGACCAGGTCGCCATGGACCGCGAGCAGCCCGTCGAGCAGCAGGCGCATGTCGGTGAAGCCGCGCAGTTGCTTGTAGGAGGGGTCACCCTCGGGCACCTTCACGTACTTGTCGTCGAGCTTGTCGGCGGCCTGCGCGCCGCTGTCGGTGCTCTTGCCCGTACCGGTCCCGGAGCCTGAGCCGGAGCCCGTGCCGGAACCGGAGTCAGACCCAGCCCCAGACCCGGAGCCGGAGCCGGGCTCCTCGTGCGCCCAGAAGCTCGCGGCGGCCTTCAGGAAGAGCGCGTCCTCGACCCGCAGCAGCTCGAAGGTGCCGTTCTTCGTCGTCACCGACCCGACGGCGCCGTCCGGCTTGAGCTGCATGTTCAGCTTGTACGTCCCGCCCTTGCTGACCAGCGTGCCCGCGAGCCGTACGGCATCCGCGCGGTCCGCCGCCGCCTTGGCCTTCTTCTCGATGGCGGGCGCGTCGAGCTTCCCCACGCCGTTGGTCCCCGCGTCCGGGTCGGTGTCGCCGCCGCAGCCGGCCAGCGTGGCCGTGAGACCGGCGCACAGCGCCAGGGGCAGCGCGGCCCTGCGGATGCGCGAGAACGGACGGAGAAGAGTCACCAGGGCGCCTCTCTGTTCGGTGAGGGGGGACGGAAGGACCGGCGCGGACCGGGGAACCGGACCGAACCGGAGGACCGGCACGAAACGGTGAACCGGAACGAACCGGAGGACCGGTACGGAGCGGGGAACCGGCGCGGACCGGAGGGCCGGTGGGGACGGCCGACGGCAGCGTACCCGGGCCGGACCGGGCACCCGGCAGCCACCCGGGGAACGCCGTCCGGGGGCGCTGCCGAAGCGTCATAGATCGACACGGGCTAGCCTGAATCAGGCACATTCGGAGACAATCAGGCGATTAAGCGGATCATCCGGCACGAAGGAGGCGCACGGCATGGTGGCAGGCGCCCCCCGGGTCTTCGTCTCCCATCTCGCGGGCGTCCCCGTCTTCGACCCCGTGGGCGACCAGGTCGGCCGGGTCAGCGATCTCGTGGCCATGCTGCGGGTGGGCCGCCGGCCGCCGAGGCTGCTCGGGATGGTCGTCGAGGTGTTGTCCCGGCGCCGGGTCTTCGTCCCCATGACCCGGATCACCGGCATCGAGTCCGGGCAGGTCATCTCCACCGGCGTGGTCAACATGCGGCGGTTCGAGCAGCGCCCCACCGAACGGCTCGTCCTCGGCGAGCTGCTCGACCGGCGGGTCCGGCTCGTCGAGCCGGACGGCCGCGAGGGCGAGGAGGTCACCGTCCTCGACGTGGCGATCCAGCAGCTGCCCGCGCGCCGCGACTGGGAGATCGACAAGGTCTTCGTACGGCGCGGCAAGGGCGGCGCGCTGCGGCGCAAGGGCGAGACCCTGACCCTGGAATGGTCGGCCGTCACCGGCTTCTCCCTGGAGGAGCACGGACAGGGCGCCGAGAACCTGGTCGCCACCTTCGAGAAGCTGCGCCCCGCCGACCTCGCCAACGTGCTGCACCACCTCTCCCCCAAGCGCCGGGCCGAGGTCGCCGCCGCGCTCGACGACGACCGGCTCGCCGACGTCCTGGAGGAGCTGCCGGAGGACGACCAGATCGAGATCCTCGGCAAGCTGAAGGAGGAGCGGGCCGCCGACGTCCTGGAGGCGATGGACCCGGACGACGCGGCCGACCTGCTCTCCGAGCTGCCGGAGGACGACAAGGAGCGGCTGCTCACGCTGATGCGGCCGAGCGACGCGGCGGACGTCCGGCGGCTGATGGCGTACGAGGAGCGGACCGCGGGCGGTCTGATGACGACGGAGCCGATCGTGCTGCGGCCGGACGCCACGGTCGCCGACGCCCTGGCCCGGGTGCGGTTGCAGGACCTCTCCCCGGCCCTGGCGGCGCAGGTGTACGTCTGCCGGCCGCCGGACGAGACGCCGACCGGCAAGTACCTGGGCACGGTGCACTTCCAGCGGCTGCTGCGGGACCCGCCGTTCACGCTGATGGGCGCACTGGTCGACAGCGATCTGCCGCCGCTCGGTCCGGACACCCCGCTGCCCGCCGTGACCAGCTACTTCGCCGCGTACAACCTGGTCGCGGCGCCGGTGGTGGACGAGAGCTGGCGGCTGCTCGGGGCCGTGACGGTGGACGACGTGCTCGACCACCTGCTGCCGGACGACTGGCGCGAGACGGAGTTCCACGAGCCGCACGAGCGTGAGGAACGGGAGCGCGCGGAGCGGGACGAGGGGGTGCGCGGTGGCTGACCGCCCGCAGGACAGGAACCGGGACGGGGACAGGAGCGGGGGCCTCGGCGGAGGCCACGCCGGAGGAAACCGGAGCCACTGGTGGGAGCGCGACCGGGACCGGGACAGGGACCGCGAACGGGAGCGGGAGCGGGAGCGCGACTGGGAACGGGAACGGGAACGCGAACGAGAGCGGGACCGGGACCGCGACAAGGACCGGGACCGGGAGCGGACGCTGCCCCGGATCCGGCTCGACCAGCCCCGCATCCGGCGCGTCCGGCTGCTGCCGGAGTACGACGCCGAGGCCTTCGGGCGGATGTCGGAGCGCATCGCCCGCTTCCTGGGGACGGGGCGGTTCATCGTCTGGATGACGGTGATCATCATCCTCTGGGTGCTGTGGAACGTCGTCGTCCCCGGCGCATTGCGCTTCGACGAGTACCCGTTCATCTTCCTGACCCTGGCGCTCTCGCTCCAGGCCTCCTACGCGGCCCCGCTGATCCTGCTCGCGCAGAACCGGCAGGACGACCGGGACCGGGTCAATCTGGAGCAGGACCGCAAGCAGAACGAGCGCTCCATCGCCGACACCGAGTTCCTGACCCGGGAGATCGCCGCCCTGCGGATGGGCCTCGGCGAGGTGGCGACCCGCGACTGGATGCGTTCCGAGCTGGAGGACCTCCTGAGGGACCTCGACGACCGCCAGGACGGACATCGCGATGGACACCGCGACGGACCCGGTGACGGACAGCGCGACGGGCGGCGTGAGGGCCGGCGCGACGGGCGGTATGGAGAGCGCGGAGATCTATTCCCGTCCGGCGACGGGAACAGGAGTGATCTACCCGACCGCTGACGGGGCTTTCACCGGCCGGTGGTCGTCGCCGTACCATCGGAGGCATGGCTACGGAAGACGCGGTGCTTGAAGCACTGGCGACGGTGAACGACCCCGAGATCAACAAGCCGATCACGGAACTCGGCATGGTGAAGTCGGTGGAGATCGGGTCCGACGGACGGGTCGCGGTGACGGTCTATCTGACGGTCTCCGGCTGTCCGATGCGCGAGACCATCACCCAGCGCGTGACGGACGCCGTCGCCCGCGTCGAGGGGGTCACCGGCGTCGACGTCTCCCTGGACGTGATGAGCGACGAGCAGCGCAAGGAGCTCGCGGCGGCGCTGCGCGGCACGACGGCCGAGCGCGAGGTCCCCTTCGCCAAGCCCGGTTCGCTGACCCGCGTCTACGCGGTCGCGTCCGGCAAGGGCGGCGTCGGCAAGTCCTCGGTGACGGTCAACCTGGCGGCGGCGATGGCGGCCGACGGGCTGAAGGTCGGTGTCGTGGACGCCGACATCTACGGCCACAGCGTGCCGCGGATGCTGGGTGTGGACGGCAAGCCCACCCAGGTCGAGAACATGATCATGCCGCCGTCGGCGCACGACGTGAAGGTCATCTCCATCGGCATGTTCACCCCGGGCAACGCCCCGGTCGTGTGGCGCGGCCCGATGCTGCACCGCGCGCTCCAGCAGTTCCTCGCCGACGTGTACTGGGGCGACCTGGACGTCCTGCTGCTCGACCTGCCCCCGGGCACCGGCGACATCGCGATCTCCGTGGCGCAGCTGGTGCCGAACGCGGAGATCCTGGTCGTCACCACCCCGCAGCAGGCCGCCTCCGAGGTCGCCGAGCGGGCCGGTTCGATCGCCGTGCAGACCCACCAGAAGATCGTCGGCGTCGTCGAGAACATGTCGGGCATGCCGTGTCCGCACTGCGACGAGATGGTCGACGTGTTCGGTACGGGCGGTGGCCAGAAGGTCGCCGAGGGCCTGTCCCGGACCACCGGCACCACCGTCCCGGTCCTCGGCTCCATCCCGATCGACGTCCGGCTGCGCGAGGGCGGCGACGAGGGCAAGCCGGTCGTCCTGGCCGACCCCGACTCCCCGGCCGGTTCGGCGCTGCGCGCCATCGCGGACAAGCTCGGCGGACGCCAGCGTGGTCTGTCGGGCCTGAGCCTGGGCATCACGCCGCGCAACAAGTTCTGAGTCCCACCCCGTATACGTCATCCGTACGTACGCGGGTACGCAGGTACGTGAGAGGGCGCCCCGGATCCGTCCGGGGCGCCCTCTCGCGTACGCGGCGGGGGCGCGCGCCCCTCGGACGTACGCGCTCGGGCGTACGGACTCAGGGGGCGCTCAGGGGCTCGGGCGTACGGGCCCGGACCTGCGGACTCGGACGTACGCGCTCAAGCACCCAGCCTCAGCCGTACGGGCCGAGGTCCTTCACCTGCGCGAAGCCGAGGCCGTAGGCGCTCATGCCCCGCCCGTACGCACCGATGTGGACGTCCGGAGCCGAGCCCGCGAGCACCCAGCCGAACTCGGTCTCGCGGTAGTGGAAGGCCACCGGAACGCCGTCCACCGGCAGCGACAGCGACGTCCAGTCGGGCCCGTCGAGGTCGTCGGCGAGCTCGAAGGCGGTTTCCGTCTGCTGGTCCAGCCAGTTGTCGCGCAGCGCGTGGTCGAGCTGGGCGGGCCAGGTGTGGGCGAGGAGGCCGGAGCCGGCCAGCCAGGCGGCCGAGGAGACCGTGGTGGCCTCCAGGACGCCCGTACCGTCGCCGCTGCCGCCCACGGGATGGGCCGCGACCGTCACGACGATCGCGAACCGCTCCTTCTCGGTGGCGCTCGCGTCGGACTTCACCGACGGCTCGTCCCCGTGGCCCAGCGAGCCGTGCCGGACGCTGCCGTCGGCCGCCGTGCCCACCCGCATCAGCCGGCGCGGCCCGGTGAACGCCTCGTCGAGCCCGTACCAGGCGAAGGGGGCACGTAGGAAACCGTCGGTTTCCATCCCACGGGTCGTCGTCATTACGGCCGCCTCCTCGTTCGTCGACAGAGGGAGGATAGCCACCGCGGGACGCGGCGGCTGTGACGGGCCGTCGTCAGGTGGCGTCGGAGTCGTACGGCGGGCGCTCGGTGCCGCCCGGCTTGTCCTGCTTCTTCAGGAGGTCGGGCGAGCCGTTGACGGCCGCCGGGACGGTCGGCTGCGACGGCGTGTCCGAAGCCGGGGAGAGCGAGCCGACCTCCGAGGAAGCAGCGGACGCGGAGGACACGGGCGCGGTCTCGCGGCCGTGGACGGCGTCGGCGACCTCGTTCATCTCCTTGCGGAGATCGAAGCTGGAGCGCAGTTCCCGCAGCTCCTTCAGGTCGTCGTTCTCCGCGAGCTGCTTGCGGATGAAGTTCTTCGGGTTGAGGTCCTCGAACTCGAAGTCCTTGAACTCCGGACCCAGCTCGCTGCGGATGTCCGCCTTGGCGCTGTCGGAGAACTCGCGGATCTTGCGGATCACCGCGGAGATGTCCTGGATCAGCTTCGGCAGCTTGTCCGGGCCGAAGATGAGCACGGCGAGCACCACGAGCGTCACCAGCTCGAGTGCGCCTATGTCGCTGAACACCCTGTTGCTCCTTCTCGCCGGTCCCGGACGGCCCGCTCCACGGTACCCGCCGAATCTGTCCGACGGGTACCGAGTGGTGTCCTCCACATGGCCGTCAGGCGCCTGTCGAGGACCCCAGCGTCAAGGTCTTTGTCTGCTCTTTGCCGTCGCGGGTCACGGTGAGCTTCAGCGTGTCGCCCGGACGGTGGGCGCGGATCTTCACGATCAGCTCCTCGCCGCTGTGCACCCGCTGGCCGTCGACCTTGGTGATGACGTCGCCGGGCCGGAAGCCGGCCTTGTCGGCGGGGCCGCCGGGGGTGACGGAGGGGCTGTTGCTCTTGCCCTTGTCGCCGACCCGGGCGCCGTCGCCGGTGTAGCGCATGTCGAGGCTCACACCGATGACCGGGTGGGTGGCCTTGCCGGTGTTGATGAGCTCCTCGGCGACGCGCTTGCCCTGGTTGATCGGGATGGCGAAGCCGAGACCGATGGAGCCGGACTGGCCGCCCTCCGGGTCGGAGTTGCCGGCCGCGCGGATCGCGCTGTTGATGCCGATGACCCGGGCGGCGGAGTCGACGAGCGGGCCGCCGGAGTTGCCCGGGTTGATCGGCGCGTCGGTCTGGAGCGCGTCCACGTAGCTGACGTCGCTGCCGTCGCCCTTCTCGCCGCCGGCCGTGATGGGGCGCTCCTTGGCGCTGATGATGCCGGAGGTGACCGTGTTGGACAGGTCGAAGGGGGCGCCGATGGCGACGACGGGGTCGCCGACGCGCACGTTGTCGGAGTTGCCGAGCGCCAGCGGCTTCAGCCCGGACGCCCCGGAGACCTTGATGACGGCGAGGTCGTAGCCGGCGTCGCGGCCGATCAGCTTCGCGCGGGCGGACTCGCCGTTGCTGAAGGTGACGGAGATCTCGCCGGAGGACGCGGCGGCGTCGACGACGTGGTTGTTGGTGAGGATGTGGCCCCGGGTGTCGAGGACGAAGCCGGTGCCGGTCCCGGCCGAGCCGCCGCCGCTGACGTGGATGGTGACGACGCTCGGCAGCGCGGTGGCGGCGATCCCCGCGACGCTGTCGGGGGCGCGGCCGATGTCCTTGGCCTCGGACTGGGGCAGCTCGATGGCGGAGATGCCGCCGTGCCGCTCCACGTACGCGCCGACACCGCCGCCGATCACACCGGTGACGAGGGCGAAGGCGAGCGCTCCGGCGAGCGCGAGACCGCGCCGGGGCTTGCGGGGCGGCTTGCCGGCACTCGGATCCGGGAAGTCGCCCGGGACGCCCCAGGGGTCGTACGCGGGACCGGCGGGCGGCGGCCCGGCCGGTGCCGCGGGCATCGGCACGGGGGCGGGGGTGTGAGCCGGGGTGTGGCTGGGGGCGGGCGCGTGGCCGGGGGCGGGCGCGGGGGCCATGGCCGGCGGCGGTACGGGCCGCTGGACGGGCGGCGCGGGCGCCCAGGGCCCCGGTCCGCCGTACGGAGGGGTCGCGTACGGGTCGGGGGCGTGCAGCGGCTGTGGCACCGGCTGCTGCGGGGCGTGCTGCGGCGGCGCGGGTATGGGCTCGGGGGCCCGGGCCATGTCCGGGGCAGGGGCCGGGGCCGGAGTCGCGTCCGGGGCCGGGGCCGTGTCCGGAGCCGAGTGCGCGTCCGTGCCCGGAGTCTGATGCGGACTCGGGTCGGTGACGGGTTCGGCGTGCGGAGTCTCGGCCGCCGGCTGGGCGGGCGCGGTCACGGGTGCCGGTGCGACGGGCACGGGCGCTGCCACGGCCGCCGGAGCGACGGGTGCCGGTGCGGTCATGGGCGCCGGCGTGGCGGTCTCGGCCGCCACGGGCTCGGCGGGCGCGGGCTCCTGAGCGGGCGCCTGCCCGGATGCCGCAGCGGTCTCCGGAGCGGGCACCGAATCGGGCTCAGACACCGCAGCGGACACCGGTGCCGCGAGCATGAAGTCGGTGTCGTCCGCCGGTTCGGCCGGCTCTTCAGCTGTGGTGGTGACCGTGCCCGTACCCGTGCCTGTGTCCGTGGTCGAGCTCCGGCCCCACCACGTCGGCTTCCCGTTCTTCATGCGCTCCCCGCAACAGCTGACCCTGTCCGCGCCGCCCGCGTCGTCGGACGGCGCGCCCCCTAGGAACCGGCTTCCGGAATGCGGACGGCGGACCCTAGCCCCCTGGATTCAACCAGGTCGCCCGTCAGTGGTGGGAGGGGCTCGGGGCCGGGGTGGGGGTCGGGCCGGGTCCGGCCTGGTAGGAGAGCCGCAGCGTCGGATTCATGGGCGGCCGGGCGAACGGGGACAGCTCCAGGCGGACCGGCAGGATCGTCGGCGGCGCGGGCTCCGGGGTCGCGTCGCGGCGCGAACCGGACGCGAAGGTCGCCGGCGCGCGCAGCGGGGTCAGGTTGCTGCCGCCAGGGCCGGCGCGGCCGGTGTCGAGGGACATCGTGCCGCCCAGCGCGATCGCCGCGAACGAGACGGCGCTGGCCGCCGCGAACGCGAAGCGCCGGCCCCGCCACGGGGAACGGTCGCCGACCTCGTGGATACGGAATCCGGTGTCCGGGGTGACGGGCGCGGCCGTGGCGAAGCCGTCGGCGCGCACCCCGCCCTCACGCAGCAGGTCGGCGAACGGACCGCCCGGTCCGCCCGGTGGCCCGCCCGGTCCCCCGGGCCCCCCGTCGAGCGGTCCCCCCGGCAGCCCCTGGAGCCGGGCGAGGAAGCCCGCCGAGGGCGCCGGCGGGGCGCTGGACGCGAAGACGCTCTTCAGGGTGCGCTGGGCGTCGGCCTCGGCCTTGCAGCGCGGGCAGGTCGCGAGGTGCGCGAGGACCCGTTCGCGGTGGTCATGGCCGAGCTCGCCGTCGACGAGCGCGGCGAGCCGGTCCCCGAGGTGCTGTTCCGCGGGGGTCGGTGACGGACTGGTGCCGCTCACGCCGCTCCGCCCTCCCCTCCGACGGTGGCGAGGGCACGCTCCTGGCGCGCCTCGGGCGACCGGTGCTTGAGGGCCTTGCGCAGGTGCGAGCGGCCGCGGTGGATCCGGCTGCGGACCGTGCCGAGCTTCACTCCGAGGGTCGCGGCGATCTCCTCGTACGACAGTCCCTCGATGTCACAGAGCACGACCGCCGCACGGAACTCGGGCGCGAGGGTGTCGAGGGCCTGCTGGACGTCGGCGTCGAAGTGCGTGTCGTTGAAGGCCTGCTGCGGGGACGGCTCGCGGCTGGGCAGCCGCTCGGCGGCGTCGTCGGCGAGCGCGTCGAAACGAATGCGCTGCTTGCGGCGCACCATGTCCAGGAACAGGTTGGTGGTGATGCGGTGCAGCCAGCCCTCGAAGGTGCCGGGCGTGTACGAGGACAGGGAGCGGAAGACCCGGACGAAGACTTCCTGGGTCAGGTCCTCGGCGTCGTGCTGATTGCCCGTGAGGCGATAGGCGAGACGGTAGACACGACCGCTGTGGGTGCTGACGATCTCCTCCCAGCTGGGCGGCGTCCATGCCTGGGACTCCGCCTCGGAGGCGAAGGTCGCGGTGGTGGGCGCGGAGACGGCGGCGCGGGAACGGTCAGCGGTGTCGGTCACGGATTTCGGCTCACCCGCCGACCTGAGAAGACGCCGAAGCACTCCTCCCCGATCCACAGGCGCAGCCGCACCTCCCCTGTCGGCTCTGGTGGTGTCCAGTGGAGTCCCTACCATAGCCACCTCGCCCGTTAGCTCCGGATAAAACTCTTTACGCGAATTTGGGACGGGCTCACTCCGCGCTCCCGACACCGCTTCCTGCCTCTGTGAACGCGCGGTCCCATCTGCGGGTTCCCGCGTCCAGCGGATACAGTCGACGCCGTCCGTCAACTACGGGGACAGCCAGGGGAACAGGAGAGGGCCATTACCGCCAACCGGCAGACGAGCCTGGCGTTCGCCGACGCCTTTGTCGCCGAGGACGAAGCGCTGCTCTGGGCCCGTGACCGCGCCCACGAGGCGGGCGTTCCCTCGGTGTCCTCGGGCACCGGTGCCGCTCTGCGCCTGCTGGCCGCGACCGCGGACGCCAAGGCGGTGGCGGAGATAGGTACGGGCACGGGCGTGTCCGGGATCTATCTGCTGCTCGGCATGCGGCCGGACGGCGTGCTGACCACCGTGGACATGGAGCCCGAGCGCCAGGCGCACGCGAAGGCGGCGTTCCGCGCGGCGGGCTTCGCGGGCAACCGGGCCCGGTTCATCCCGGGCCGGGCGCTCGAAGTGCTGCCCCGGCTCGCGGACGGCGGATACGACCTCGTGTTCTGCGACGGCGACCGCCTTGAGCTGATCGACTATCTCGTCGAATCGCTGCGGCTGCTGCGGCCGGGCGGTCTGGTCTGCTTCGAGGGCGTGTTCGCGGACGGCCGCACGGTCGACTCGGCGGCCCAGCCGGCCGAGGTGCAGCGCATACGGGAGCTGCTGCGGACCGTACGGGAGAGCCGCGAGCTGCTTCCGACCCTGCTGCCGGTGGGCGACGGCCTGCTGTGCGCGGTACGCCGGGACACCTGACCCCTACCTGTTCCCGGCACGGTCCGGCACGTCACGGTCCAGTCCGGCCTCCGGCCCCGCGCGCGTACGCCCCGCCTCCGGCTCAGGAAACGCTTCTGCCCCGGCACGGTCGGAACCGTACCGGGGCAGAAGCGGAAAAAGCGACTGGGCGTGACTAGCCGACGACCTTCTTCAGCGCGTCGCCGAGTGCCTCGGCCTCATCAGGGGTCAGCTCGACCACGAGCCGGCCGCCGCCTTCGAGCGGAACGCGCATGACGATGCCCCGCCCCTCCTTGGTGACCTCGAGCGGGCCGTCACCCGTCCGCGGCTTCATGGCCGCCATGCTCGTTCCCCTTCCTGAAACCAGCTCATCGTCAGCATCGAACACGATTGCTTCCCGGTCATTATCCCGCATCACAGGACCCGATGACCAACATCAGCAGGCATCGCTTCCGCAACGCGCTTTCACAAAGCCACACATTTCACCGCTCCACCTGCGATACTTCGCCGCTGCCGGTCCCCTGCCGGGTGCTGATTTGTTGACGCAGCTCACATGCCGGGACCGGGCGGGCGCGGGGTGATCTCCGCCATGCTGTGGGGGTCCTTCCCCGGACGGAGTCCGGAGAAGGGGCGACGACGCGATGAAGCGAAGGGAACCCGCGATGGCCGACACGGTGCTGTACGAGGTGAGCGACGGACTCGCCACCATCACCCTCAATCGCCCCGAGGCCATGAACGCCCTGAACGTGGCGCTCAAGGTCGCGCTGCGCGACGCGGCCGAGGCCGCCGCCGCCGACCCGGCGGTCCGCGCGGTGCTGCTGACCGCGGCCGGCGACCGGGCGTTCTGCGTGGGCCAGGACCTGAAGGAGCACGTGGGCCTGCTCAAGGCCGACGAGGAGTCCGGCACCCGGCACACCATGGACACGGTGCGGGACCACTACAACCCGATCGCCCTGGCCCTGGCCGGGATGCCGAAGCCGGTCGTGGCCGCGGTGAACGGCGTGGCCGCCGGAGCGGGCTTCGGCTTCGCGCTCGCGGCGGACTACCGGGTGGTCGCGGAGACCGCCTCCTTCAACACGTCCTTCGCCGGGGTCGCGCTCACCGCCGACTCCGGGATGTCCTGGACGCTGCCCCGCCTGATCGGCCCGAGCCGCGCGGCCGACCTGCTGCTCTTCCCCCGTACGCTCACCGCGCAGGAGGCGTACGAGCTGGGCATCGTCAACCGGCTGGTCCCGGCGGAGCAGCTCGCCGAGGAGGCCGCGAAGGTCGCCCGCAAGCTCGCCGACGGCCCGACCTTCGCCTACGCGGCGCTGAAGGAGTCCCTGGCGTACGGCGCGGACCACTCGCTCGCCGAGGCCCTGGCGAAGGAGGACGAGCTCCAGACGAAGGCGGGCTCGTCCGAGGACCACCGGATCGCGGTGCGGGCCTTCCTCGCCAAGGAGAAGCCGAAGTACGTCGGCCGCTGAGCGTCCCGCTGAGGACTCGGCTCGTCCGGGGCCCGGTCACCCGGCCCCCGGACGGCCCCCGGGCGGGTCCCGGACGGGTCCCGCGGCGCGCCGTCAGCGGCCGGCGCCGCGCGCGAAGCAGTCCGTCACATGGTCGTCGACCAGCCCGCACGCCTGCATCAGCGCGTACGCCGTCGTCGGGCCGATGAACCGCAGGCCGCGCTTCTTCAGGGCCTTGGCCAGAGCCTTCGACTCGTCGGTGACGGCCGGGACGTCGGCGGTCGTGGCCGGGGCCGGGCGGCTCGCCGGGTCGGGGGCGTACGACCAGATCAGCGTGTCCAGTTCGCCGGGCTCCCAGTCCGCGAGCACGCGCGCGTTGGCGAGGGTGGCGTCGACCTTGGCGCGGTTGCGGATGATCCCCTCGTCGGCGAGCAGCCGGGTGCGGTCGGCCTCGCCGAAGCGGGCCACCTCGGCGATCTGGAAGCCGGAGAACGCCGTCCGGAAGGTCTCCCGGCGGCGCAGGATCGTGATCCAGGACAGGCCGGACTGGAAGGCCTCCAGGCACAGCCGCTCGAACAGGGCGTCGTCGCCGTGGACGGGGCGGCCCCATTCCTCGTCGTGGTACGCCACGTAGTCCTCGGTGGACAGCCCCCAGGGGCAGCGCAGCCGGCCGTCCGGCCCGGCGATGGCCTTGCCGTCGCTCATGATCGGCTCCCCATGGTCCCGCCGGCCGCCGTCTCGCCGGTGGCCGTCTCCGCGTCGCCGTCCGCCGGCTCAGCCGCCGTCCCGCCCGCCGTCTCGACCGCCGGCTTGTCCAGCGGCACACGCGCGTCCCCGGCCGCCTCCGCAGCCACGTCCCCGGCCTCGTTCCCGGCCGTCGCGTCCGCCGTCGTCTCGCCGTCCCGCCCCCGGAGGGCCGCCAGTTCCGCCTCCAGGTCCGCGATCCGGGCGTCCCGCTCGGCGAGTTCCGCGTCGAGCCGGTCCAGTACGTCGTCCACGTCGGCCATCCGGTAGCCGCGCGGGCCGACGGGGAGGCGCAGCGCCTCGATGTCGCCCCGGCCGATCGGGCGGTTCGGCGGCAGCGGATCCACCAGCTGTTCGGGGGCGACTTCGGGCAGGACCTCGCTCTCACCGCCGCCGACCACCGCCAGGGTGACCGCCGCGACGACCACGACCATCGTGATCAGCAGAAACCAGAACACCTGCGCGCCTCTCGCCGTCCGTGGAAATCGTCCGGTGCCGATCGTGCCATGCGCCACCGACGGTTAGGGTCGCAGGCGAACGGACGCGAGGGAGGACAAAAGGGATGCTGCGCTTGGGACGGCGAGAATTCGGGCCGCACGAGCCGGTGATCATGGCGATCGTGAACCGGACCCCCGACTCGTTCTACGACCAGGGCGCGACCTTCCGGGACGAGCCGGCGCTCGCCCGGGTCGAGCGCGCCGTGGCCGAAGGGGCGGCGATCATCGACATCGGCGGGGTCAAGGCGGGCCCCGGCGAGGAGGTCACCGCCGAGGAGGAGGCGCGCCGTACGGTCGGCTTCGTCGCCGAGGTGCGCCGCCGCCACCCGGAGGTGGTGATCAGCGTGGACACCTGGCGGGCGGATGTCGGCGAGGCCGTGTGCGAGGCGGGCGCGGACCTGCTCAACGACGCGTGGGGCGGGGTCGACCCTCGGCTCGCGGAGGTCGCCGCGAAGTACGGCGCCGGTCTGGTGTGCACGCACGCGGGTGGCGCGGAGCCGCGGACCCGGCCGCACCGGGTGGAGTACGAGGACGTGATGGCCGACATCCTGAAGGTGACGGTCGGACTCGCGGAGCGGGCGGTCGCGCTCGGCGTACGGCGGGACGGGATCATGATCGACCCGGGCCACGACTTCGGGAAGAACACCCGGCACAGCCTGGAGGCGACCCGGCGGCTCGGGGAGATGGCGGAGACGGGGTGGCCGGTGCTCGTCTCGCTGTCGAACAAGGACTTCGTGGGCGAGACGCTCGACCGGCCGGTCAAGGAGCGGGTGCTCGGCACCCTCGCGACGACGGCCGTCAGCGCGTGGCTCGGGGCCCAGGTGTACCGGGTGCACGAGGTCGCGGAGACGCGGCAGGTCCTCGACATGGTGGCGTCGATCGCGGGTCACCGGCCGCCGGCCGTGGCGCGGCGCGGTCTCGCATAGCGGGTCGGGTCGGGACGGACCGGGAGCACCGCACCGGGTCGGCATATGCGCCGTGTGCGCGACGTACGCGCGCGGGGCGGGCGGGGAGACCCGGGCGGATGAGCCGGACCGGGCGCCGGAGCGGCGGGACGGGCGGGGCAGGACACCCCGGCCGTCCCGGCGGGTCCTACCGCCCGTGCTCCTTCGGTCCCGCCTCCTTCGTCACCAGCGCCACCGCCTCGTCCACGTCGTCCGTCACGTGGAAGAGGAGCAGGTCGTGCTCGGCCGCCTTGCCGCCGGCGACGACCGAGTCGCGCAGCCAGTCCACGAGGCCCTTCCAGTACTCCGTACCGAACAGGACGATCGGGAAGCGGGTGACCTTCCGGGTCTGGACGAGGGTGAGCGCCTCGAACAGCTCGTCGAGGGTGCCGAGGCCGCCCGGGAGAACGACGAAGCCTTGCGCGTACTTCACGAACATCGTCTTGCGGACGAAGAAGTAGCGGAAGTTCACGCCGATGTCGACGTGCGGGTTGAGACCCTGTTCGAAGGGCAGCTCGATGCCGAGACCGACCGAGACGCCCTTGGCCGCCCGGGCGCCCTTGTTCGCCGCCTCCATGGCGCCGGGGCCGCCGCCCGTGATGACCGCGAAGCCCGCCTCGACGAGCGCGCGGCCGATGCGTTCGGCCGCGTCGTACTCCGGGGTGTCGGGCAGCGTACGGGCGGAGCCGAAGACACTGATCGCGCTGGGCAGTTCGGCGAGGGCGCCGAAGCCCTCCACGAACTCGGACTGGATGCGCATGACCCGCCAGGGGTCGGTGTGCACCCACTCCGAGTCGCCCTCGGCGTCGAGCAGCCGCTGGTCCGTCGTGCCGGGCTGGACCTGATCGCGGCGCCGGAGCACCGCTCCCAGCCGCTGCTCCACCGGCTTCACCGGCTCGCGGGAAACACCCATGGCCTGCTCCTCTCACCGTCCACTGATCGTCCCGGTCAGATTAGGACGCGCCAGGTGAAGAGGAATCGAATTGCCGGAATCATTCGGACGGAATCATTCGGTGAGCCAGTCGCGAAGTCGCGCCTCGCAGTGGTGGATCCGCTCGACGTGCACGTGCTCGTCCCGCTTGTGGGCGTAGAGCGGATCGCCCGGGCCGTAATTGACGGCCGGGACGCCGAGCGCGCTGAAGCGGGCGACGTCGGTCCAGCCGAACTTCGGCTGGGCGGTGCCGCCGACCGCCTTCATGAAGGCCGCGGCGGCGGGGTGGGACAGGCCGGGCAGCGCGCCGCCGCTCTCGTCGTCGATCACGAACTCGGCGATGTCGCAGTCCGCGAACACCTCCCGTACGTGCTCCAGGGCCTGGGCCGGGGAAATGTCGGGGGCGTAGCGGTAGTTGACGGTGACGACGCACGCGTCGGGGATGACGTTGGTGGCGACGCCGCCCTCGATACCGACGGCGTTGAGGCCCTCGTGGTACTCCAGGCCGTCGATGACCGGCTTGCGCGGCTCGTACGCGGCGAGGCGGGCGAGGATCGGCGCGGCGGTGTGGATGGCGTTGGAGCCCATCCAGGAGCGGGCGGAGTGGGCGCGCTCGCCCGCGGTGTGCAGCTTGACCCGCAGGGTGCCCTGGCAGCCGCCCTCGACCTGGCCGTAGGAGGGTTCGAGGAGGACGGCGAAGTCGCCCGCGAGCCAGTCCGGGTGGGCCTCGGCGACCTTGCCGAGACCGTTGAGGTGGGCGGCGACCTCCTCGTTGTCGTAGAAGACGAAGGTGAGATCGCGGTTGGGGGCGGGCACGGTGGCGGCGAGGCGCAGCTGGACGGCGACGCCGGACTTCATGTCGGAGGTGCCGCAGCCCCACAGGATGCCGTCGTCGTCGAGGCGGGAGGGGACGTTGTCGGCGATCGGCACGGTGTCGATGTGGCCCGCGAGGACCACGCGTTCGGAGCGGCCGAGGGTGGTGCGGGCGACGACGTTGTTGCCGAGCCGGTCGACGGTCAGGTGCGGCAGGGCGCGCAGGGCGTCCTCGATGGCGTCGGCGAGCGGCTTCTCCGTACCACTGACGGACCGGAAGTCGACGAGCGCGGCGGTCAGGGCGGCGCCGTCGAGCGCGAGGTCGAGGACGGGTGCCGGAGCGGAGGCGGGCTCGGGTTCGGAGGGGGTCGTGGAGGGAGCGGTGTCAGCCATGTGCCGACCCTAACCCCGCCTCCAGTACGGTGGAGCGCGTGTCCGAGCCCCGCCGTGTCCCCGTTTCCGCCCGCCGAGGGCGCGCCGCCCGGTTCACGGCGGCGTTCTCCGTGCTCGCCGGCCTGGCCGCCTATGTGACGCTGCACGACGTCACGGGCAGCATGGGCGCGCCGCGGTGCGTGATAGGCAGTGGGGACGGCCGTTACGAGTTCACCCCCGAGCAGGCGTCGAACGCGGCGACCATCGCGGCGGTGGGCAGCTCCCGCGGGCTGCCGGAGCGGGCGGTGACGATCGCGCTCGCGACCGCGCTGCAGGAGTCGGCGCTGCGCAACATCGAGCACGGCGACCGGGATTCGCTCGGACTGTTCCAGCAGCGGCCCTCGCAGGGGTGGGGGACGCCGGAGCAGATCCTCGACCCGGTGTACTCGTCGACGAAGTTCTACGAGGGCCTGGAGAAGGTCCCGGGCTACTCGCGGCTGCCGTTGACGGTGGCGGCGCAGAAGGTGCAGCGCAGCGGTTTCCCGCAGGCGTACGCGAAGCACGAGCCGGACGCCACGCTGCTGTCGGCGGCCCTGACCGGCCGCGCGCAGGCCGCTTTGGCGTGCACGGCCGATGTCGCGGAGACGGAGGGGCGGCCGGGCGATCCGCGGCGGGTGCGGGACGAACTGGTGAAGGCGTTCGGCACGCGGACCGCGCCGGAGGTCGAGACCGTGCCGGAGCAGGGCGCCGGGGCACCCGGCGCGGGCGCCCGGGGTACGGCCGCCGGCAAGGAAGCGGTGACGGGGCCGGCGGAGCTGTCGGTACCGGTCCACGAGGCGCGGGGTCCACGTGCGGAACGCGGCTGGGCGCTGGCGCAGTGGGCGGTGGCCCGGGCGGACGAGCTGCGGATCGCCGAGGTCGCCTACGGCGACCGGATCTGGGTCGCGAACACCTCCTCGGGCGGCTGGAAACCGGTGCGCGGCGACAAGGGCGTGCGGGGGACGGACGGTTCGTCGGTACGGCTGACGCTGGCGCGTTAGGGCGGGCGCGGGGGCGGACGCGGACGCGCCGAGCGGAGCCCGTACGGCGGCCGGGTCGGAAGTCCGGCATATGCCGTCGCGTCGGGGCGGGCGCGTGGCAGAGGACGACCGCCCCGGCATCACGGCCGGCTCATGACCGCCTCACGACTGGCATATGTGCCACGGACGGCTCCTCGGTACGGCATATGCCGACCCAACGGGACGGGCGCGCGGCCCGGAACGGCCATCCCGACCTCACGACCACCTCACGACCGCCCACAACCGGCATATGCACCCCGCACGGACCCCTCGGGCAGCCGTGCGACGAATCCCCCGGGCGCGTCATCCCGGGCACCGGCCCGCAGCCTCCCTCAGAGGGTCCGACCACCCGCTCCCCCACCCCCTCGCTCCCCTTGCGAGACAAGGGGAGTGACGGTTCGGCAGCCGCCGACACCTTGAGGCGTTCGTCCGCTTTCCTCCCCACCCGACAATACGACGCATTGCCCAGTCTTTACCTTCGGCGTCCGCAACCTCCCCCGCCCCGAGGCCGGTTGTCAGCGCGTCATATCCACTCCGCCGAAGGAGCATCATGTCCCTCCCCCTGACCCGTCGGATCGCCCGCGCCGCCCTCATCGTCGCGGCCGGCGCAACCCCCGTGGTCGGCGCGGCCGGCGTCGCGAGCGCCGCGGAGCACTCCCTCGCCCCGACCACCGGCGCCCTGACGGGGCTGACCTCCCTCGACACGTCCGGCGCCGGGAACGCCGTCGACGCCGCCTCGCAGACCGCCACCGGCACCGTGGGCAAGACCGGCGGCAAGGCCGTCGACTCCGCCGTCCCGGCCGCCGGCAAGGTCGTGGGCTCGGCGGGCAAGACCGCCACGCCCGCCGCCCAGAAGATCGTCGGCGACACCGCCGGCCAGGCCGGCAAGGCCCTCGGTGACACCGCGGGTGCCGCCGGCAAGGGCTCCAAGGGGGGCAAGGGTGCGGGCAAGGGCGCCGGTCCCGCCGCCGGTGCGGCCGGTGCCGCCGGCGGTCTGCTCGGCGGCCTGCCGCTGGGTGGCTGACGAGCCGCCACACCCTCGTGGAACGCGAAGGGCCCGGGAAGCACGTCGGACGTGCTTCCCGGGCCCTCGCCCGTTCCAGGCGCGTTCCAGGGTTCCGGGGGCTCCAGGGGCTCCGGGGGCGGCTTCAGGGCCCGTTCGGGACGGCTCAGGGCGCTTCCGGACGTACCCGGGGGCGGTGCCGGGGCGGCCGGGGCCCGTTTCGCCCGTTCCGGACGGCGCGGGGACGCTCGGACGTACCCCTGCGCCCGCCTCCGGACGGCGCGGGCCCGGCCCGGACCGCCCGGCCCGAACCGCCGGCCCCGGCATCAGCCCAGGCGCTTGACCGCCGCCTCGACCCGCTCGTCCGTCGCCGTGAACGCGACTCGCACGAAGCGCTCCCCCGCCGTCCCGTAGAAGTCGCCGGGCGCCACCAGGATGCCCTTGTCGGCCAGGTACGCCACCGTGTCCCAGCACGGCTCGTCCCGCGTGGCCCACAGGTACAGGCTGGCCTCGCTGTGCTCGATGCGGAAGCCGTGCGCCTCCAGGGCGCCCCGCAGGGCCGCGCGCCGGGCCGCGTACCGCTCCCGCTGCTCGGCCACGTGCGCGTCGTCCCCGAGCGCCGCGACCGTCGCCGCCTGCACCGGCGCCGCGGTCATCATCCCGCCGTGCTTGCGGATCAGCAGCAGCTCGCCCAGGACCTGCGCGTCACCCGCGATGAACGCGGCACGGTATCCGGCCAGGTTGGAGCGCTTGGACAGCGAGTGGACGGCGACGATGCCCTCGTACGAGCCCCCGCACACGTCCGGGTGCAGCACCGAGACCGGGTCGGCCTCCCAGCCCAGCTCCAGGTAGCACTCGTCGGAGAAGACCAGCACGCCGTGCTCGCGGGCCCAGGCCACGATCCGGGTCAGCTCGTCCTTGCCGAGCACCTTGCCCGTCGGGTTGGACGGCGAGTTGAGCCACAGCAGCTTCAGGCCGGCCGGGTCCAGCTCGGTGGGGTCGTCGTAGACGACGGGCTCGGCGCCGCACAGCCGCGCGCCCACCTCGTACGTCGGGTAGGCGAGCCGCGGGTAGGCCACCTTGTCGCCCGCGCCGAGGCCGAGCTGGGTGGGCAGCCAGGCCACCAGTTCCTTGGAGCCGACCACGGGGAGCACGTTCTCGTGGGCGAAGCCCACCGCGCCGAGCCGCCGCTCGCACCAGCCGGTGAGCGCGTCCCGCAGCTCCTTCGTCCCCCACACCGTGGGATAGCCCGGGGAGTCGGCCGCGGCGACCAGCGCCTCCTGGATCAGCGCGGGGACCGGGTCCACCGGGGTGCCCACGGACAGGTCCACGATGCCGTCCGGATGGGCGGACGCGGTGGCCTTGTAGGGCTCGAGGCGGTCCCAGGGAAAGACGGGAAGACGCGAAGAGACGGCGCTCACGGTGTGGCTCACTTCCTCGTACGTACGAAAGACGAAGGTCGAAAGTCGGAGGGCTGAGGTCGGAGGGCTGAGGTCGGAGAACGAGGGACGGGGGAAACGCAACGGTCCCGTACAGCGGCGAGGCCGTACGGGACCGGGCGGAATATCGGAGATGCTCAGCCGTTCTGCGGCGGCAGGGCGGCGATGAAGGGGTGGTCCCGCTCGATCAGGCCCAGCTTGGAGGCGCCACCGGGCGAACCGAGCTCGTCGAAGAACTCGACGTTCGCCTTGTAGTAGTCCTTCCACTCCTCCGGGGTGTCGTCCTCGTAGAAGATCGCCTCGACCGGACAGACCGGCTCACAGGCGCCACAGTCCACGCACTCGTCCGGGTGGATGTACAAGGATCGCTGGCCCTCGTAGATGCAGTCGACGGGGCACTCCTCGATGCACGCCTTGTCCTTCACGTCGACACAAGGCTGCGCGATGACGTAGGTCACGCTGTCATTCCTCCTCGATAGGGCTGGTCTGCGCGGGAGCGCGGCGTCGTCGATGCCCGCCCCTAGTATCTCCGTTCTCGGGGGCGATCCGAACAGGAGGGGCGCAGAAGGCGTGGAATTCATTGGTGGCGGACGTCTGTATGTCCGCATTACCACTGCTGACGTGGGAAAACGTGTCTCAGTTCGGTACGTGACAGACTCACGGATTCCCGGCGAGCGGTTCGCCGACGCGGTCGGGGTGCTCACCTCCTGGGAGTCCGGTGTGTTGGTGATCACACGGAGGACGGGGGAGATCGTCCGCGTCGCCGAGGAGAGCCTCGCCGCGGGCAAGGTCGTCCCGGCCGCGCCCGCGCGCCGGCGCGGCCCCGCCGCCTCGTTCGCCGAACTGGCCCGGGTCACCGCGCGCGGCTGGCAGCCGCTGGAGAGCGAGCCGCTCGGCGAGTGGACGCTGCGGGCCGCCGGCGGCTTCACCCGGCGGGCCAACTCGGTGCTTCCGCTCGGCGATCCCGGTCTGCCGCTGGACGCCGCGCTCGATCGCGTGCGCGAGTGGTACGCGGGGCGCGGGCTTCCCGCGTACGTGCAGGCCGCGACCGGCGCCGAGGGCACGCAGGAGGTGCTGTGCGCGGAGCTGGAGCGGCGCGGCTGGGTGCGCGAGGTGTCCGCCGAGGTGCGGATCGCGGGCCTCGCCCCGCTGGCCGACAACGGAGCCGACCTCGCGGAGGTACGGCTGGACCGGTCGATCGACGCTCCGTGGCTGGCCCGCTACCAGCGGTCCGCGGAACCCGGGCCGCATGTGACGAAGGTGCTCGGGAGTGGCCCGAGTGTGTGGTTCGCGTCCGTCGCGGGCACCGAAGACGTACCGGCGGCGATCGGACGCTGCGTGGTGGACGGACGCTGGGCCGGCTTCATGGCGGTCGAGGTCGCCACCGGGGAGCGCCGCCGGGGCCTGGCGACGGCCGTCATGACGGCGCTCGCCCGCCGGGCTCTGGAGGAGGGCGCCTCGGCGGCCTGGCTCCAGGTCGAATCGGACAACGACGGCGCCCGGGCGCTGTACGACGGGATGGGCTTCACCGTGCACCACCACTACCACCACTACCTCGACCGGTCCGCGACGGCGGACCTCCCGACGATGTCCGATCGGGGGCCGGGCGACCGGGGGACGGACGCGTGACGGACTGGCGGCAGGAGTTCGCGGAGGAGGCGCGGTCCGAGCGGCCCGACCTCGCCCGGCTCTGCCTGCTGGTCGGCGCGGTCGCGGACCCGGCGCTGACCCAGGTCGATCTCGACCTGGCGGAGGTCGAACTCGACCGGCTCGCGGGGCTGGTGCCGTACGGGACGCGGGGCGCGGAGGCGTGGGTGGCGGCCCTGTCGGACCTGCTCGGCCGGCGGGAGGGCTTCCAGGGGATCGGGGCCGACTACCAGCGCCTGGAGTCCTCGCTGCTGCACGAGGTGCTGAAGCGGCGGCGCGGGCTGCCGATCCTGCTGTCGGTGGTGTGGATAGAGGTCGCCCGCCGGGCGGGGGCGCCGGTGTACGGGCTCGGCCTGCCCGGCCACTTCGTCGTCGGCTTCGGCGACCCGGCCGACCTCCGGCTGGCCGACCCTTTCGCGGGCGGGCGGCCGATGACGGGCGAGGACGCCGAACTCATCGTGACCAGCGCGACCGGCGAGGCACTCGACCCGTCGATGCTGCGGCCGGCGACGGCGCCGTCGATCGTGCTGCGCATTCTCAACAACATCCGCGCGTGGGCGTCGTCCAGGCCCGAGCGGTCCGATGTGGCGCTGTGGGCGGTCGAGTTGTCGCTACTGCTGCCATCACATCCGGCGCGACTGCGGTACGAGCGAGCCGAACTCCTCGTGCAGCGCGGCGACTTCCTCACGGGGGCCGCCGAGATGGAGGCGTACGCGAAGGTGATGGACGCGGTGGAGCCGAGCGCGGCGGAGGCGATCCGGCGGAGAGCGAAGGCGGCGCGGGCGCTGCTGAATTGAGCCGCAGGGGGGAGGCGGGCGGGGCGTACGTGTCTGAGCGCGAGGTCCGGGTGGGTGTGACGTGGTGTCCGCCCTCCTTCCGAGAGTCGCGCCTTCCAGCGCCGCGTCAAGGGCGCTCCCTTCGGTCGCGTCGCTGCGCGATGGGCTGCGCCCACCCTTGACCCGGCGCCTCCAGACGCGAAAGACACTCTCGGAGGGCGGCCCAGGGGAAAGGTCCACGCGGGGGCGATGCTTTTGCGCTGGCCGCCGTAGGCGGGCGGCGGGCCGGTGGGTGGGGAGGGGCCCGGGTATCGCTCCGGTCGGCTTGATGGCCGTCCGCCGGTGGGGTGGGGCTCGGTTTGCGGCCCGGGCCGGCGGGACCCTGCCCGCCGACCCGGGGTGCGCAACAGTGCAATGGGGCGGCCCGGCACGGCTCAGCGAATGACCGCCGTCGGTGGGCTGGGATTCCTGCCCCGCTGGTCACCGCCGGTGCCACTGAAGAACCGGCAAGCGCCCGCATGGACATCACCCCCGCGCGCGCGGGGACCACGTGCCCTTGCACGACATGCGCGTCGCGAGCCCGGGACCACCCCCGCGTGCGCGAGGACCACAGCGCGCGGCGGGTGTAGTCCGTCGCCCACACGGGACCACCCCCGCGTGCGCGGGGACCACCTGCTGCTGCGCGAGCACCGATCGCTGCTTCGGGGACCACCCCCGCGTGCGCGGGGACCACGCGTTGACCTCAAGTTCCTTTCCGACCAGATCGGGACCACCCCCGCGTGCGCGGGGACCACAGCGGGACGACCTCGCGGTGGCCGCAGCGTCGGGGACCACCCCCGCGTGCGCGGGGACCACGAGTGCCATCCTCGCCGCCGACGATGTGGAGGGGGACCACCCCCGCGTGCGCGGGGACCACCGACGCTGGATCGCGGCGCCGGCCTCCGCGATGGGACCACCCCCGCGTGCGCGGGGACCACAGGAGCTGACCTGCGGCTTCACATCACCAGACCTTGGATTTTACCCACTTCGCCAAGGCGCGACTTAAGCCAGCATTCCAGCCTCAAATAGGGCAATTGTGAACTCCCGTGACTCCAAAGGCCCTCCCGGGCGCTCGCGAGCACACTAACTCGCACAGGACTCGCGTGACGGCAGGGGCGAACGGGGATGCTCGCGTGCGCAGCTCCTTCGTCCGGCGGATGGGTAAGTCGAAATCCCCGCCGAAAATGGGGCAGGAGTGAACTCCTGTGACTTCAGAGGCACCTTCGGACGCTCGCGAGCGCACTTACTCACCCAACCCGGGGTGGAAGGCGCGACTCCGCTCCCACCGTGGGGCGGGTGTGAACTCGTGTGACTCAAGAGGCGATTCCAGGGCCCTTCCCTCCGCGCGAGCGGGGTTTCCCCCCGCCCCACCCACCAAGGGTGACCAGCGGGGCATGAATCCCAGCCCGCCGACGGCGATCATCCGCCGAGACGGCCCGGGCCGCCCCACTCCACGACCGCGCACCCCGAACCAGCGGACACCGTCCCGCCCATCCCGGCCACAAACCGAGCCCCACCCCACCGGCGCACAGGCAACAGAGCCACCGGAGCGATACCCGGACCCCACCCCGACCACCGGCCCGCCACTCGCCCACGACGACCCGCCGACAAAACAACCCCCCGCGTGGACCCTTCCCCCCGGGCCCGCCCTCCGAGTGTGAAAAGGCCCCCCGCAGCCGGGCGGTCAAGGGCGAAGCGAAGCGGAGTCGCGCAGCGACGCGACCGAAGGGAGCGCCCTTGAGGGACCGGCGAAGGGGGCCACACTCGGAAAGAGGGCGGGCCACCACCCGAACCCACTGCACACGCCCACCCATAGGACCCGCCCTGACCCGCGCCCGCCCAAATCCGAGTCTCCCCTACCTCCGCGTCAGGCTCGCAGGGTCGATCTCGAAGGGGAACGGTGTGTCCAAACGCGTCGTCGCGCCCGCCAGAGCGGTCGTCCGCTCCACGTAACGGCCGCCCTCCAGTTCATGAACAACGAGCATGGGAGCGGGGTCGAACTCAAGCCGCCAGAAATACGGGATGGCCGCCTCTGCGTACAGCATCGGCTTGAACTTCCGGTCCACTGTGCGGTTGCCGGGAGAGACGAGTTCGATCACGAGCTGCACCCCCTCGGCATCGACACTGACGGCGTCCTCAGCCGTCGCGCCGGCGTCCGTCACCACCAGGTCGGGCACCACCAGCCCGGAGGGCAGGATGACGTTGATCGCCTCCAGTACCTCGACCGGCGCCTTGGCGGCCTGCGCCGCCCCATGCAACAACATCGCGAGCCTCAGAGAGGCCCGCTGGTGACGGATGCCGGGCGCAGGGGACATGACGAGGGACTCCCCCAGCAGCTCATAGCGGGTGGTGCGATCTTCGGGCAGTGCCAGGACATCGGCGACGGTCCAGGGCCCCGTGTGATCAATGGCGACACTCATTTCCCACCACCTCCTCGTCCGGCCGGCAGTCTCGGCGTGACCTCGACGGGCGTCATACGGCCAGCATAAAGCGCGCCCCGCACCGATGCCGGGCATCCGTGCGGGGCGCTGTTCAGGCGCGGGGGCGGGCGGCCCGTCAGCCGTTGCCCGAGAGGTCGATCGACCGCGTCCGCTCCGCCGGGGTCTTGCCGCGCAGCGCGTCGCGCATCACGAACGCCACGTCGTCGGCGGAGACCTCGTGCTTGCTGCCGTCGCCCTTGGTCACCATGACGCCCTTGAAGACGCCATCGAGCAGCCGGGTGATGGCCTCCTTGTCGTAGACCTCGATCAGGTGGCCATCCACGGCCTTCACGGAGAGGATCTGCGGCAGCGACCGCTGCGGGCCGAAGTCGATCTTCGCCGTGCCGGCCTGGATCGTGATCAGGCCGGACATCGCGGGCTGCGCGAACTCCTCCATGGCCTTGTCGAGTTCGGCCTTGCTGACCGTGGGACGGCGGGTCACCACCGGCAGTTCGACGGGGTTGGCATGGCCCGTCGCCACCTGGGTGCGGTACGCGTCCTTGACCGAGATCATCGAGCGCTGGACGTCCAGGCCCTTGCCCGCCTTGCCCTCGACCGGGGTGACCTTGCCCGGCTCGAAGAGGATCGTCGCCTCCCGGACGGAGCCCGAGGCACCCGCCAGGTCGCTCAGGGCGACGCCGAGCTTCTCGTCGTCGACCGGCATGACCGGCTGGACGACCCGCTCGCCGCCGAAGAGCGAACCGATGACCGAGACCGGGTTGTAGTCGCTGCCCGCGGCTCCGCGCACCGTCTCCTGGGCGTCCAGGGAGAGGCCCGCCTTGTCCGGGGCCAGTTCGACCGTCTTGCCCTCGACCTTGAGCCGGACCGGGCCATGGGCGCGCTTGCCCAGGGTCCCCTCCAGCTTGGCGATGGCCTCTTCCTTCGTGCCGCCGCCGATGTCGACACCGAGGACCGTGGTGCCCTTCGGGACGTCGGAGTGGTTGAGGAGGAGCCCCGCGCCGTACGCGACCGCGCCCAGACCGACCACGCCGACGCAGGCGAGCACCAGCTTGGAACGCTTCTTCGCCGGCTTGGCCGCCTTCGCCGCGGGCGCCGGGGCGGGCCGGGGCGCCGGCTCCTGAGGAGCCTTGGGACCGCTGGGTACACCGCTGTTGAGGGTCGCGCCCGAGACATTGCCGCGCTCGCCGCCGTCCGCCGGACGGGCCCCCGGACCACGCTGCGCGCCACCGCCCAGCGGGCCGCCGACCGGAACCGGCACCGGGGGCTGCGGGGTCAGGATCGCGGTGTCGTCGGACATCCGGGGAGCATGCTGCTGCCCCATGCCCGCCTGACCCGGACCACCCTGGACCGGACGGCCCTGCCCCGGACCACCCTGCCCCGGACCGCCCTGCCTCATGCCGCCGCGAGCCATCCCGCCCTGCGCCATTCCGGCCTGCGGACCGCCCTGGGGACCGTGAGGACCGGCCTGCGGCCCACCCTGACGACCGCCCTGCGGACCCCCCTGGCGTCCACCCTTACGTCCGCCCTGCCGTCCGCCCTGCGCCGGACCGCCCTGCGCCGGACCGCCCTGACGCCCACCCGGGCCTCCGCCCTGCGCCGGACCCGCGCCGGGGCCGGTCGGGGCGGCGGTGACACGGCTGGAGCCGGTGACGGCGGCGGTCGGGCCCATGGGGGCCTCCGGGCCGCCGATCATCGGCGTGCCCGCGGCCGGAGTGCTGCCCGGACCGTCGTCGTACGGCATGTGCGCGGCCGCGGCCGCGGCCTCCGGGGTGACGACGGGGGTGCCCTGAGCCGGTGTGTGGCCGGGACCGCCCGTCATGCCCGGGGTGAACACCGGCATGCTCTGGGTGGTGCTCGCGGCCGACGGAACGCCGTCGGAGGCGGAGCCGGTGAAGCCCGGGGTTCCGGTGACCGGGGCGGGAGCCTGCGGGCCCGCGTTCGGTCCCGCCTGGCCGGCCTGACCCGGCGCCGACGCGAACTCCTGCGCCGGCTTCGCCTCGATGGCCGCGGCGGCCCTCGGCGGCGCGGCGGCGGAGGGCTTGCGCGGGGCGAACCAGTCGCTGGTGGGCTTCTCGTCCGCCGCACCGCTCTGCGCGACGGGCTCGGCCGGGACGACCGGCTCCGGCTCGGGCGCGGGCACGGGCGTGGGCTCCGGGCGGACGGCGGCCGGGGCCGCGGGACGGCCCGCGCCGGCGGGACCGACACCGGCACCGGCACCGGCACCGGAGGCGTCCTCGGCGGCGGCGCCGGCCGGGGCGTCGCCGACCGTCTTGCGGACGACCACGGGCGGGATCGGACGCGAACCCGGGATGTTGATCCGGATCCGGGTGGTCAGCGTCGTCTCGGTCTTGGGCTCCTCCGGCGGCGCGGTGACAGGCTCCTCGGCCGCCTCCTGGCCGGGGCGAAGCCCGTACGGCGTGGTGCCCGAGGGGTACGCGGCTCCTCCGCGCCCCTGGGCGCCGGAGGAGGAACGGTCAGTCTCTCGACCAGTTTCACGACTCAAAGCAGGATCTCCCGGTTGGCTCCGCCGCCCGCTCTTGCTGATGCTCATGCTGATCCGGGCGGGTCCGGCGGCGCGCACCACCATACTGGCCGCCGCCGGTCCCTACCCGACCCGGCGGGAATCCGCCGGGACGAAGCTGGGGAAGTCAAGACGTTCCTACGTCAACTCCGGCTGTTCACGGGGCTGGTGGGGCCACTTTGGACATCGTGGCACACATCACAGCGAGCGCCATGCCACCCAGCAGGAACACCATCTCGCCGAAGCCGCCGCCGAACAGCCCGTCGCCTTCCGGGCGTCCGAGACTGAGCAGCACGATGGCGACGAGCCAGCCCGCGCCCGCGGACAGGACGCCCAACTGGGTTCCGGTGGCGCGCAGCCCGCCGTAGAAGACGGCGAACGAGGCGAGCAGGGCCAGCAGAACGCCGCCCGGGAACCAGGCGGCCTGGACGAGGGAGCCCGCGATGCCCACGAGGGCGCCGAGGACGACGAGCAGGACGTACCAGACGTAACGGAACTTCATGCGCCCGCCGCTCCCGCACCCGCGTCGGCCCCCGCACCCGCATCCGCACCCGTGTCGGCGTTCGCATCCGCGAGGCCCGCGAAGAGATCGGTCTCGCGGGTGCCGGCGGGGGCGCCGGAGACGCCCTGGACCAGCTCGTAGTACTCGGTGGTGAAGAGGGGCTGGCCAAGGTCGTTGGAGAGGCCGAAGAAGGGCCCTTCCACGGTCACCTGAGTGGCGTGCGCGGCCATCGCGGCGGCCTTGCGGGCGGCGTACCCCCCGAGGCCCGCGCCCGGGCCCGTACCGGCGTCCATGCCCACGTCCGTGAGCTCCGTACCCCCGTCGATCTCGGCGGTGATCCGGGACGGATCGACGATGCCGGGGATGTCGGCGAGGGAGGCGTCGGCCCGGAACCCGGAGCCCTCGGCCCGCAGCCGGGCGAACCCCGCCTCGGCGACGGGGCGCGGGACCCGGTTCCAGTAGATCTTGGCGATGGCGTGGGCGGCGCCGAGGTCCGGCCGGTACGCGGGGTCGGCGGCCAGCTCGGCGGCGCGCGTGGCGACCCGGTGGGCCTGGATGTGGTCGGGGTGGCCGTAGCCGCCGTCGGGGTCGTAGGTGACGAGGACCTGGGGGCGGGTCTCCCGGATCACCTCGACCAGGTACGCGGCGGCGGTGTCGACGTCCGTGTTCCAGAAGGCGTGCGGGCGGTGGTTCTGCTCGACCCCCATCATCCCGGAGTCGCGGAAGCGGCCGGCGCCGCCGAGGAAGCGGTGGTCGGTGACGCCGAGGCAGCGCATCGCGGCGGCGAGTTCGCCCACGCGGAACTCCCCGAGCCGGTTCTCCCGGTCGGGTGCGAGGTGGGCCAGTTCGATCGGGATGACCTCGCCCTCCTCGCCCAGAGTGCAGGTCACCAGGGTCACGAGGGCACCCTCGGCCGCGTACCTGGCCATGGTGACGCCGTTGTTGATCGACTCGTCGTCCGGGTGCGCGTGCACCAGAAGAAGACGACGGGCAGGGAGTTCCGTCATGGCTCCAGCCTACGAGGCGGCGCCCCCGGCGGGTCGGCAGGCCGGGCCTGGCGCCCACCGGGCAGAAACGATCATGTGCCGATCATGGAGCGATCACGAAACGACGAGGGACCGCGACCGCCGGGAGACGGCGGCCGGGACGCGGTGGCCGGGACGCGGCGGCCAGGACGCGGTGGCCGGGACGCGCCCGTCAGAACTTGAGGCCGCCGATCATGTTCGCCACGTTCGTGGTCAGCGTGCTGACCGACGGGGCGATGGAGGAGCTCGCGAGATAGAAGCCCAGGAGAGCACAGACCGCCGCGTGACCAGCCTTGAGCCCGGATTTCCGGATCAGCAGGAAGACGACGATCGCCAGCAGCACCACCACCGAGATCGAGAGTGCCACGGCGGTTCACCTCCACACTTCTTCGGTCGGACGTTCGGTTGGCATGTGCCAGTGGATGTCTACTACCCACCTAGTGCTACGGATCATAACTATCCGTGCCAGAACATTGATTGGTGTACGGGGGCACGAGGGGGCGCACGGCCGCTAGTTTCGGTCACATGACTTCGCCCCTGTCTTCCCCCTTGCCTTTCGCGCACAACTCGCTCTCGTTTCCCCGCCAGTACGCCCGGACGCAGCGATTCACCCTCGGCGCACCGCGCGGTTTCACCGTCGCGCCGGACGGCGAGCGGGTGCTCTTCGTCCGCTCGGGCCCGGAATTCGGGGCCGGAACGGCCTCGGGGGCGCCCTCGGACCCGGCCGCCGGGCAGGAGTGGCGGGAGCAGGGGACGGACCGCTCGCACCGGCTGTGGATGCTGGACCTGACCGGACCGGCCGGAGCGGTGGAGCGTCTGGTGGCCGACCCGGAGACGCTTCTGGCGGGCGCGGCCGAGGAGTTGCCGGCCGAGGAGCGGGCCCGTCGGGAGCGCAGCCGGGAGGGTTCGGCGGGCATCGTGGGGTACGCGGTGGACGGGGCCGTGGAGTCGGCGGCGTTCGCGTTGTCGGGTCGGCTGTTCACGGCCGATCTGCGGGCCGGCACGGTCCGCGAACTGCCCGCCCAGGGGCCGGTGATCGACCCGCGGCCCTCGCCGGACGGTCGCCTCGTGGCGTACGCGACGGCCGGGACACTACGGCTGACCTGCGCGGACGGTACGGGTGACCGGGTTCTCGCCGAGCCGGAGGAGGGCGCGGAGGGCGTCACGTACGGGCTCGCGGAGTTCGCGGCCTCGGAGGAGATGGGCCGCTCGCGCGGCTTCTGGTGGTCCCCTTCGTCGGACCGCCTGCTGGTCGCGCGGGTCGACGAACGGCCGGTCGGGCGCTGGTGGATCGCGGACCCGGCGCGGCCCGGACGGGAGCCGCAGGCGGTCGCCTACCCCGCCGCGGGGACGCCCAACGCGGAGGTCGGGCTCTTCGTCGTGGATCTGTCCGGAAATCGCACCGAGGTCTTGTGGAACCGGGCACTCTTCCCGTATTTGGCGCGGGTGCACTGGTCGGCGGGTGGATCTCCGCTGCTTCTGGTGCAGGCGAGGGATCAGCGGACCCAGGCGTACCTGGCGGTCGACCCGGAGTCGGGGACCACCACGGAACTGCGTCTGGAGAAGGATCCGACTTGGCTTGAACTGTTCGCTGGAATTCCGGCCTGGACGGGTGACGGACGGCTCGTGAGGGTCACCGACGAGGGTGGCGCGCGGGCGCTCGCGGTCGGCGACCGGGTTCTGACCGACTCCCGGCTGCATGTGCGAGCGGTTCTCGACATCGGCGCGGACGACATTCTCGTCTCGGCGTCGGCGGGCGAGGGCGCGCAGACCGGTAGGACCAATGGGACCGATGAGGACGGCGAGACCAGTGGGACCGACGAGACCGGTGAGATCCATGTCTACCGGGTGGACGAGCGCGGCGCCGTCCGTCTCTCGGAGGGGCCCGGGGTGCACGGGGCGGTCCGTTCCGGCGCGGTGACCGTCCTGTCCTCCGCCCGGCCCGACGCCCCGGGCAGCACGGTGCGGGTACTGCGGGACGGTGTCCGGGTCGCCGAGATCACCTCGTACGCCCAGAAGCCGGTGCTCTCGGCGGACGTACGGCTCACCACGGCGGGCCCCCGGCAGATCCCGTGCGCGGTGCTGCTGCCGTCGTCCTGGACCGAGGGCGACGGCCCGCTGCCGGTGCTCCTGGACCCGTACGGCGGGCCCCACGGGCAGCGGGTGGTGGCCGCGCACAACGCCTATCTGACCCCGCGCTGGTTCGCCGAGCAGGGCTTCGCGGTGGTCGTCGCGGACGGGCGCGGCACCCCCGGCCACTCCCCCGCGTGGGAGAAGTCGATCGCCCGCGACTTCACCCTGACCCTCGACGACCAGGTGGAGGCGCTGCACGCGCTGGCCGAGCGGTTCCCGCTCGACCTGGGCCGGGTCGCGATCCGCGGCTGGTCCTACGGCGGCTATCTCGCCGGGCTCGCGGCGCTGCGCCGCCCCGATGTCTTCCACGCGGCGGTCGTGGGCGCACCGGTGGCCGACTGGCGGCTCTACGACACCCACTACACCGAGCGCTACCTCGGTCTGCCCGACGAGGAGCCGGCCGTCTACGCGGCCAACTCCCTGGTGACGGACGCCGGTCTGAGCGAGGCCCGGGAGCCGGCCCGCCCGATGATGCTCGTGCACGGCCTCGCCGACGACAACGTGGTGGCCGCCCACACCCTGCGCCTGTCCTCCGCCCTCCTCGCCGCGGGCCGCCCGCACGAGGTGCTCCCCCTGTCGGGCGTCACGCACATGACCCCGCAGGAGCAGGTCGCGGAGAATCTCCTGCTGCTTCAAGTCGACTTCCTGAAGCGCTCCTTGGGGATGACCCGGTAGACCCGCCGCCCGGGGCGAGGACCGCCGGCCCTCGCCCCGAATCGGCCATTCATGGCCGAACACACCAGTAAATCCCGGGGACTTGCTCAGGATTCAACTGACCGAGAGTATCGGGACCGTGACAGTGACACGTTCGGCACGCCTCGTCGGAGCCTCCCTCTGCGCGGTGCTCGCGCTCGTCATCGTGGTCTGGCTGCTGCGGGACCTCGCGCTCTTCGGCCCGTCCCTCGCCCTGCTCGACTACTGGCTGGGCGCGCCCGGCATGCCGTTCCACGACGTCCCGGCGACCTCGCTCGTCGATCTGCTCCTGCTCCTCGCGTACACCGTCACCGCCGTCACGGCCACCCGATCGCCGCTCGCGGCACCGGCGTTCACCGTCGTCGGGCTGACCACGATCGCGCTGCGGCTGCCCGGACTGTGGGCCGCCGACGTCGAGGCGCTGGTCACGGCCCTGCTGAGTCTCGGGCTCGCGACGGGACTCGTGGTGACCGCGGCGGCGGGCCGGCGGTTCGACGGCCGGGGCGAACCCGGCGGCCCCGGCGGCCCGGTCCGCCCCCGGAGCGGGCCCGCGGTCGCCGCGGGCGTGCTGTGTCTGCTGGGCGGACTGGTCGTGGCCGTCTGGGAGTTGCGTCTGACCACCCGCATTCCGTCCGAGATCGTGATCGCCCGGCTCACCGGCGGGCGCCCGCTGCTGCTGTCGGTGCTCTCGGTGCCGCCGGGCTGGCTGAGCGCGGTCCTCGTCCTGCTCCTCCTGGCCGTCGCGTGCGCCGGGTTCGCGCGCGCCCGCGCCACCCGGCCGTTCGGCCTGCTGACGGGACTGCTGCTGACCGGCTACGGGGCCGCCGGGGTCCTGGTGGTGGTGCGACCCGGCTGGTACGCGGCCACGCCCGCGCCGCCCGTCTCGGACACGCTGTACGAGGTCCTGGTCTGGTACGGAATGCTCGCCGGGATCGCCGTCCTCGTCCTGCTCGGCGGGACCTGGCGGCCCCGCCCCGCGCCGTACCACCCGGCCCCGGGCCTGCCCCCGGCCCCGCCCGCGCACCGCCCGCCGGGCTGGTAGACCCGCCCGTCCGCCCGTACCGTCACTCCCCCGCCGCACTCTCCCCCGGCCCCTCGCCCTCCCGCCGCTCACCCTCCCGCCCCTCGCCCCGCTCGGGCGGCACCACGCGCTTCTCCTCCGCGAAGTGGCAGGCCGAGTCGTGCTCCGCCGGGGTGCCCGTGTCCCGGAAGACGGCCGGGACGGCGAGCAGCGGGACCTCCAGCGCACACCGCTCGCGGGCCTTCCAGCAGCGGGTGCGGAAGCGGCAGCCGGAGGGGATGTTGGCGGGGGAGGGGACGTCGCCCGCCAGGATGACGCGCTCGCGGCGGTCGCGGGCCGCCGGGTCGGGGACCGGCACGGCGGACAGCAGTGCCTGGGTGTAGGGGTGCGTCGGGTGGTCGTAGATCTCGGCGTCGGATCCGGTCTCCACGATCCGGCCGAGGTACATGACGCCGACCCGGTCCGAGATGTGCCGGACGATCGACAGGTCATGGGCGATGAAGACGTACGACAGGCCGAACTCGTGCTGGAGCCGTTCGAGCAGGTTCACCACCTGTGCCTGGACGGAGACATCGAGGGCGGAGACCGGCTCGTCCGCCACGATGATCTCGGGCTGGAGGGCGAGGCCGCGGGCGATGCCGATGCGCTGGCGCTGGCCGCCGGAGAACTGGTGCGGATAGCGGTTGATGTACTCGGGGTTGAGGCCGACGACGTCGAGGAGGTCCTGTACTTTGCGGCGCCGGGAGGCCTTGGGCGCGGCCTCGGGATGGATGTCGAAGGGTTCGCCGATGATGTCGCCGACCGTCATGCGCGGGTTCAGCGAGGTGTACGGGTCCTGGAACACCATCTGGATGTTGCGGCGTACGGCCTTGAGGGCGCGCGGGGACAGCTTGGTGATGTCGTCGCCCTTGTACGTGATGGAGCCGGCGGTCGGGCGTTCCAGGTTGACGAGCATCTTCGCGACGGTCGACTTGCCGCAGCCGGACTCGCCGACGATGCCGAGGGTCTCGCCGGCGGCCAGGTCGAAGTCGACGCCGTCGACCGCCCGGACCGCGCCGATCTGCTTCTTGAACAGGACGCCCCGGGTGAGCGGGTAGTGCTTGTAGAGGTCGCGAACGCGAAGAATCGGTTCGCTCGCCACCCCGCCGGGGGCCGCCCCAGGCCCTGTCGCCGCACCCACGGTCGTACCCGTCCCCCCGCCCGTCGTCTCAGCCATGGAGGCACTCCTTCCAGAAGTGACAGGCGCTGGCGCGCGGCACGGGCGACTCGGTGACGTCGTACAGCGACGGCTCGTCGGTACGGCACACGTCCTGGGCGAGCGGGCAGCGCGGGTTGAAGGCGCAGCCGGGCGGGATGGCGAGGAGGCTGGGCGGCAGGCCCTTGATGGCGTAGAGCTCCTGGCCCTTCTGATCCAGGCGGGGGATGGATTCGAGCAGGCCCCGGGTGTAGGGGTGCGCGGGGGCCTTGTAGATCTCGTGGACCGGGGCCTGTTCGACGATCCGGCCCGCGTACATCACCGCGATCTTGTCGGCGACATCGGCGACGACCCCGAGGTCGTGGGTGATCAGGATCAGACCCATGTTGTACTCGCGCTGCAGCTCCGCGAGCAGGTCCATGACCTGCGCCTGGACGGTGACATCGAGGGCAGTCGTCGGCTCGTCGGCGATGATCAGGTCGGGCTCCAGGGCCAGCGCCATGGCGATCATGATGCGCTGGCGCATACCGCCGGAGAACTGGTGCGGGTACTGGCCGACGCGCTCCTTGGCGGCCGGGATGCGGACCCGGTCCATCAGCTCGACGGCCTTGGCGCGGGCGTCCTTCCGGGACAGTCCGCGGTGGACGCGGAACATCTCGCCGAGCTGTTCGCCGACGCTGAGGACGGGGTTGAGGGAGGACAGGGCGTCCTGGAAGATCATGGCCATCTTCGCGCCGCGGATCTTGCGCCGTTCGTCCTCCTTCAGTTTCAGCAGGTCCTGGTCCTGGAAGCGGATCTCGCCGCCGGTGATCCGGCCGGGCGGCATGTCGAGGATGCCCATGATGGCCTGCGCGGTCACGGACTTGCCGGAGCCGGACTCGCCGAGCACGGCGAGGGTCTCACCCGCGTCCACGGCGTAGTCGACGCCGTTGACGGCCTTGGCCACCCCGTCCCGGGTGTGGAACTCCACGTGCAGATCGCGCACTTCGAGCAGCATGGCCTGCCTCACCTCAGCTTGGGGTCGAGGGCGTCGCGCACGGCGTCGCCGAGCATGATGAAGGCGAGCACCGTGATGGCGAGCGCGCCGGCCGGCCAGAGCATCATGTGCGGGGCGTTGCGGATGTAGGCGGAGGCCGAGGAGATGTCGATGCCCCAGGAAACGTTCGGCGGCCTCAGCCCGACACCGAGGTACGACAGGGTCGCCTCCAGGGCGATGTAGGTGCCGAGCGCGATCGTCGCGACGACGATCACCGGGGCGATCGCGTTCGGGGTGATGTGGCGCAGCAGCATCCGGGAGTTGGACGCGCCGAGCGCGCGGGCGGCCTGGACGTAGTCGTTCTGTTTGGCGGTGATGACGGCGCCCCGGGCGATCCGGGAGATCTGCGGCCAGCCGAGCAGCACCATGAAGCCGATCACCGGCCAGACGGTGTTGCTGGTGACCACGGACAGCAGGACCAGGCCGCCGAGAACGACCGGGATGGCGAAGAAGACATCGGTGATCCGGGACAGCAGTCCGTCCCAGGTGCCGCCGAAGAAGCCCGCGAGACCGCCGAGGACGCTGCCGAGGAGCGCGACGCCGAGAGTGGACAGGACGCCGACGGTGACGGACGTACGGGCGCCGTAGACCGTCCGCGTGTAGACGTCGCAGCCCTGGCCGTCGAACCCGAAGGGGTGGCCGGGCTGGGAGCCCTCCTGCGCCTTGGCGAGGTCGCAGTCGAGGGGGTCGCCGGAGGCGATGAGCGAGGGCCACAGGGAGATGACGACGAGGAAGACGATGACCAGGGCGGAGACGAGGAAGACGGGGTTGCGGATCAGGTCGTGCCAGGCGTCGGACCACAGCGAACGGGGCTTCCTCACCTTGCCGCCGGGGCCGGTGGGACCGCCCGGGCCGGTGGGGCCCTCCTCGGGGCCGGTGCCGGGACCGGGGGTCCGCTCCAGGGTCCGCGCCTCCGCCATGGCGAGGTCGGCCGCCCCGCCGGCGCCGGTGGGGGCGATGGCCCGGCCCTGCTCGTACGGTTCGCTCGGCTCAGGCATAGCGGATCCTCGGGTCAAGGACGGCGTACAACAGGTCGACCAGCAGATTCGCCACCAGGAAGACCAGGACGAGGACGGTGACGAAGCCGACGACGGTCTGGGTGCTCTGGCGGACGATGCCGTTGTAGATCTGGAAGCCGACCCCGTGGATGTTGAAGATCCGCTCGGTGACGATCGCGCCGCCCATCAGCGCGCCGACGTCGGCGCCGATGAAGGTGACCACCGGAATGAGGCTGTTGCGCAGCAGGTGGCGGGTGACGACCCGGTGACGCGGGAGGCCCTTGGCGATGGCGGTACGGACGTAGTCGGCGCGTTTGTTCTCGGCGATGGAGGTCCGGGTGAGCCGGGTGACGTACGCGAGGGAGACGGAGGCGAGGACGAGCCCCGGGACGATCAGTTCGTCGAACGGCGCCTCGGGCGAGACGGCGGGTTTGATCCAGCCCCATTTGACGCCGAACAGCAGCTGGACGAGCAGACCGGTGACGAAGGTGGGCACGGACAGCACGACCAGGGTGAGCAGCAGGACGGTGGTGTCGACGGGCCGGCCGCGGCGCAGTCCGGTCACGACGCCGAGGGTGATGCCGATGACGACCTCGAAGAAGATCGCGACGATCGTCAGCCGGATGGTGACGGGGAAGGAGTCGGCCATCAGCTCGGCGACGGGCTGGCCGTTGAAGGCGGTGCCGAAGTTTCCGGTGAAGACGTTGCCCATGTAGGTCAGGTATTGCTGCCAGACCGGCTTGTCGAGGCCGAACTCCCGCTTGAGCTGGGCGGCGGTGGCCGGGTCGCAGGCGCGCTCGCCGCACAGGCCGGCGATGGGGTCGCCCATCACGTTCACCATCAGGAAGATCAGCAGGGTGGCGCCGAAGAAGACCGGGATCATCTGCAGCAGCCGCCGGATCACGTAACGGCCCATGGGAGGCTCCGGTGGGTTGGCTCCGGGTGGGGGTGGGGCAAAGGGGGACGGCCGGGGACTGCCGGGGAGAGGCAGGAAGCCGGGCCCGGCTACGGCGTCACGCGGGACACACGCGTCTCGCCCGTCACTTGAGTCCTTGAGTCACTTGACCCTGATCTGGTCGTACACCGGGACGCTGAAGGGGTTCAGAGCCACGTTCTCGATCCGGTCCGAGTAGCCCGCGCTGCCGTTCTGGTACCAGAGCGGGATCGCCCCCATGTCGTCCCGGAGCACCTTCTCGGCCTTCACGAAGGTGTCGACGGCCCTCGTCCGGTCGGTCTCGGCGTTGGCCTGGTCGACGAGCTTGTCGAACTCCGGGTTGGAGTAGGTGCCGTCGTTGGACGAGGCGTGGGTGTAGTAGAGCGGCTGGAGGAAGTTCTGGATGAGCGGGTAGTCCATCTGCCAGCCCGCCCGGAACGGCCCGCTGAGTTTGTGCTGGGTGACCTTGTTGCGATAGTCGGCGAAGGTGCCGACGGGGTTGCCGACGCAGGCGCGGTTGTTGCCCAGCGAGCGGTTGATGGAGTTGCAGACGGCGTCGACCCACACCTTGTGGGAGCCGGTGTCGGCGTTGTACGTGATCGTCATCGTGCCGCCGGGGATCCCGCCGCCCTCCGCGACCAGCTTCTTGGCCTGGCCGGGGTCGTACTCGCAGGCGGAGCCGCACAGGTCGTCGCGGAAGCCGCCCTTCTCGCCGAGGACGGGCGAGGTCCAGTCCTGGGCCGGGGTGCGGGTGTTGTGGAAGATCGTCTGGGTGATCTGCTTGCGGTCGATCGCCATGGACAGACCGGTGCGCAGTTTCTCCTGGTGGGGCTTGTGCCAGGCCGGGTCGTAGAAGGGGAAGGCGATGGTCTGGATGATGCCGGCGGGGGTGTTGATGTAGCGGCTGCCGAGGTCGGAGGCGACGTTCTTGAGCTGCGCGGCCGGGATGTCGTCGACGAGGTCGAGATTGCCGGCGGTCAGGTCGGTGTAGGCGGTGTTGTTGTCGGTGTAGACCCGGAGCGTGATGCCGCCGTTGTGCGCCTTGTCCGGACCGGGGTAGCCGTCCCACTTCTTCAGGACCATCTGCGAGCCCTTGGTGTACGAGTCGACGGCGTACGGCCCGTTGCCGATCGGCTTGGCGAGCCAGCCGGCGTGGTCGTCGTAGAAGGCGCGGGGCAGCGGGGCGAAGGCCGCGTAGCCGAGGGTGTCGGGGAAGGTGGAGAACTTCTGCGACAGCTTGACGGTGAAGGTCCGCTCGTCGACGGTCTTGAGGCCGGACAGGGTGGTCGCGCTCGCCGCGCCGCTGCTGGGGTGGACCTTGTCGTAGCCGTCGATGTAGCCGAAGAAGTAGGCGTTCCGCTGGTTGTTCTTCAGGGCCGCGCCGTAGTTCCAGGCGTCGACGAAGGACTTCGCGGTGACCTTCTCGCCGTTGGAGAAGGTCCAGCCGTCCTTGACGGTGATCCTGAAGTTGGTGGAGTCGCTGGACTCGATGGACTCGGCGAGCCAGTTCTTGGCCTCGCCGGTCTTCGGGTCGTACCGCTTCAGGCCCCGGAAGATCATGTCGAGGACCTTGCCGCCCTGGACCTCGTTGGTGTTCGCGGGCTCCAGGGGGTTCTGCGGGTCGCCCCAGGAAGAGGACACGACACCGTTCGCTCCCCCGCCGCCGCTCCCGCCGCCGCCACCGCAGGCGGTCGCGGCGAGGGCGACGGCGGTGGCCAGAGCGGCCCACTTGGCATGCGTGACTCCCCGCATGGGTGCCTCCCGTTTGTCCCGGATCCGACCGGCTTAGGGTCAATATCACTCGGTATCACGGGGAGTGCACTTCTACGGCGTCCGGATGAACGTGCCCCCGAACGACGAGGCCCCGCCACCCGTGTGGGGGATGGCGGGGCCTTGTCGTTCAGCCACTCGTACGCACGGTCCCACCGCTCGTACGCTCGGCTCGGCCGCTCGTACGCTCGCTTCGACCGCTCGTACGCTCGCGAAGGAGTCGTACCGGCGGGCCGGGGATCAGACGGCGAGGACCGCCTTCTCCTCGGCGAAGTGGCACGCCGACTCGTGCGCGGCCTGGGTGTCCTGACCCTGGAAGCGCTCCGGGATCGCGAGGACCGGGATCTCGGTGGCGCACTTGTCCTGCGCCTTCCAGCAGCGGGTGCGGAAGCGGCAGCCCGACGGCGGGTTGGCCGGCGAGGGCACGTCGCCGGTCAGGATGATCCGCTCGCGGTTCGCACGGGCGTCCGGGTCCGGCACCGGCACGGCGGAGAGCAGCGCCTGGGTGTACGGGTGCGTCGGGTGGTCGTAGATCTGGGTGTCGGTGCCGATCTCGGCGATCTTGCCCAGGTACATGACGCCGACGCGGTCCGAGATGTGCCGGACGATCGACAGGTCGTGCGCGATGAAGATGTAGGACAGGTTGAACTCGTCCTGGAGCTTCTCCATCAGGTTGATGACCTGCGCCTGGACGGACACGTCCAGGGCCGAGACCGGCTCGTCGCAGATGATGATCTCCGGGTTGAGCGCGAGGCCGCGGGCGATGCCGATGCGCTGGCGCTGACCGCCGGAGAACTGGTGCGGGTAGCGGTTGATGTACTCGGGGTTGAGGCCGACGACGTCGAGGAGGTCCTGCACCTTGCGGCGCCGGTCGCTCTTCGGGGCCACCTCGGGGTGGATGTCGAAGGTCTCGCCGATGATGTCGCCGACCGTCATACGCGGGTTCAGCGAGGTGTACGGGTCCTGGAACACCATCTGGATGTTGCGGCGTACGGCCTTCAGGGCGCGGCCGGACAGCTTGGTGATGTCCTGGCCCTTGTAGAAGACCTCGCCCGCGGTGGCCCGCTCCAGGTTCATCAGGAGCTTGGCGACCGTGGACTTGCCACAGCCGGACTCGCCCACGATGCCGAGGGTCTCGCCCTGGTAGAGGTCGAAGGAGACCCCGTCCACGGCCTTGACCGCGCCGACCTGCTTCTTGAAGAGGATGCCCTGCGTCAGCGGGAAGTGCTTCTGCAGGTTGCGCACCTGGAGGATCGGCTCGCCGCGCTCGGCCGGCGTCTCGATGGCGGCCACGGCCGCGTCCTCGGACACGCCCTCGGCCTTGTCGTTCTTGCTGAGCTCAGCCATGGATCGTCTCCTTCCAGAAGTGGCAGGCGCTCGTGCGGCCCGGCAGCTCGCCGCCGTCCTGCTCGGTGACCGGAACCAGGGCGGGGACCTCGGTGTGGCACAGGTCCGTCGCCTTGGGGCAGCGCGGGTTGAAGGCGCAACCGGACGGGATCTTCAGCAGGTTGGGCGGCAGACCCTTGATCGCGTACAGCTCCTGGCCCTTCTGGTCCAGGCGCGGGATCGAGTCGAGCAGACCCCGGGTGTACGGGTGGGCCGGACGCTTGTACAGCTCGTGCACCGGCGCCTGCTCGACGATCCGGCCCGCGTACATCACGGCGATCTTGTCCGCGACGTCGGCGACGACGCCGAGGTCGTGGGTGATCAGGATCAGACCCATGTTGTACTCGCGCTGCAGCTCCGCGAGCAGGTCCATGACCTGCGCCTGCACCGTCACGTCGAGCGCCGTGGTGGGCTCGTCGGCGATGATCAGGTCGGGCTCCAGGGCCAGCGCCATGGCGATCATGATGCGCTGGCGCATACCGCCGGAGAACTGGTGCGGGTAGTCGGTGACCCGGGCCTTGGCGGCCGGGATCTTGACCTTGTCCATCAGCTCGACGGCCTTGGCCGTCGCGTCCTTCTTGGACAGGCCGTGGTGCACCCGGAACATCTCGCCGAGCTGGTAGCCGACGGTGAGGACCGGGTTCAGGGAGGACAGCGCGTCCTGGAAGATCATCGCGATCTTCCGGCCGCGGATCTGCCGGCGCTCCTCGTAGGACATCTTGAGCATGTCCTGGCCGCGGAACATGATCTCGCCCTGCGGGATCTTGCCGGGCGGCATGTCGAGGATGCCCATGATGGCCTGCGCGGTCACGGACTTGCCGGAGCCGGACTCGCCGAGCACGGCGAGGGTCTCGCCGGCGTCGACCGAGTAGTTCACGCCGTTGACGGCCTTGGCCACGCCGTCACGCGTGTGGAACTCCACGTGCAGGTCGCGGACTTCGAGCAGCGGTCCGGTGTGTCCGTCGCCGTCGCGCGGCGCGGGGACGTTCGTGGTCTTCGAAGTGGTGCTCACGGTGTACGCCCTCCTCAGCGCAGCTTGGGGTCGAGGGCGTTGCGGACGGCTTCGCCGAGCATGATGAACGCCAGAACGGTGATGCTCAGCATGATCGACGGGTACAGCAGGATGTGCTGCGACGTACGGATCGCCTGAACGCCCGAGGAGATGTCGACACCCCACGAGATGGTCGGGGACGCGAGGCCCAGACCGAGGTACGACAGGGTGGCCTCGGCCGAGATGTAGCTGCCGAGCGCGATGGTGGCGACGACGATCACCGGGGCCATGGCGTTGGGCAGGATGTGCCGGAACAGGATCCGCGTGGTGCCGGCGCCCAGCGCCTTGGCGGCGTGGACGTAGTCCGCCTGCTTCACCGTGATGACCGCACCGCGCATGACGCGGGTGATCTGGGTCCAGCCGAGGAACGCCAGGGCGAAGACGACGACCGCGGTGGTCCGCTCCGTGAAGGACTGCAGGACGACCATGGCGCCGAGCAGGAACGGGATACCGAAGAACACGTCGGTGATCCGGGACAGGATCGCGTCGACGATGCCGCCGAAGTAGCCGGAGATCATGCCCATGATGCCGCCGACGACCGTGACGATCGCGGTGACCGCGATGCCGACGATGATCGAGGCACGGGTGCCGTAGATCAGGCGGGCGTAGACGGAACGGCCCTGGATGTCGTAGCCGAACCAGCCCTCGGAGCCGATCTTGCTCAGCTCGGGCTTGCCCACGTAGTGCTTGACCAGGTCGCCGGTGGTCGGCGACGCGCTGGTGAACAGGCCCGGGAAGGCCGCGATCAGCAGCAGGAAGAAGATCAGCACGGACGACACGATGAAGTACGGGTTGCGGCGCAGGTCCCGCCAGGCGTCGCCCCACAGGGAGCGCGCCTTCTCCTGGACCGCCTCGCCGGCGGGTTCCGTCGCCGAGGGGGAAGCGACGGTCTGCGGAGCGGCGGTCTCCGTCTTGGTCACGTCAGGCATAACGGATCCTCGGGTCCAGGACCGCGTACAGCAGGTCGATGAGCAGGCTGGTGACGAGGTAGACGATCACCAGGATGGTGACGAGTCCGACGAGCGTGCTGCCCTCGCGGCGGGAGATCGACTCGTAGATGACGCCACCGACACCCTTGATGTTGAAGAGTCCTTCGGTGACGACCGCACCGCCCATGAGGGCGCCGATGTCGGTGCCGAGGTAGGTGATGACCGGGATCATCGAGTTGCGCATCAGGTGGACGCCGATGACCCGGCGCTTGGGCAGGCCCTTGGCGATGGCGGTGCGCATGTAGTCGGCGCGCAGGTTCTCGGCCATCGAGGTACGGGTCAGCCGGGCCACGTACGCGAGGGAGAGACCACCGAGGACGATCGCCGGGGCGATGAGCTCGGAGAACCGCTGCTCGTTGCTGACGTTCGGCTCGATCCAGCCCAGCTGGAAGGCGAACACCATCTTGATGATGAAGCCGAGGACGAAGACCGGCACCGAGATGATCAGCAGGGTGAAAATCAGGATGGCGTTGTCCGCGAGGCGGCCGGCCTTGAGGCCGCCGATGATGCCGAGACCGACGCCGAAGACGATCTCGAAGGCGAAGGCCAGGACGGCCAGCTGGAGCGTCACCGGGAAGGCGTCACCCAGCACATCGGTGACCGGGCGCCCGTTGCGGATCTGGGTGCCGAAGTCGAAGTGCAGGACGATACCGGACATGTAGTCCCAGTACTGCTTGAAAATGTTCTGATCCAGCCCGAGTTCGTGCTTGATCTTCGCGATCGTCGCCGGGTCGGCGCCCTTGTCGCCGAACAGACCCGCCACGGGGTCGCCCGGCAGGCTGTAGACCATGAGGAAGATCAGCAGGGTTGTCCCGAGGAAAACCGGGATCATCTGGAGCAGTCGTCGTGCGACATAACGCCCCATTATGCCTCCGTTGAGATATCACAGCGGCAGCCGAGACGGGCCCCTCCACGACGGGCTGCCCGTTTCCGGGCAGACTCGGGTCGTGGAAGGGCCCCCCGGCCACTGCGTAAGGCGCCGAGGGAGCCGGCCGTCAGGCGGCCGGCTCCGTTCACGGCAGGCGGACTACGCTTGGGTTTACTTGTGGACCTCGACGCCGTACAGGATCGGGTCGCCGTCCTGTCCGAACTTCACGCCGGTGACCTTCTCCGAGTAGCCCGCGTTCGTCTTGTAGTACCAGAGCGGGATCGACGGCATGTAGTTGATCAGGTCCTTCTCGATGGCCTGGTACGCCTTGACCGACTCGTCGAGGGTCTTGACCGAGTCGGCGGCCGCGATCTTCGCGTCCAGCTCCCGGTTGGAGAAGCCACCCTGGTTGCCGTCGGCACCGGTGCGGAACAGGTCCGAGATGAAGTTCGCGTTCACCGGGTAGTCGAGCACCCAGCCCGACCGGTACAGCGCCTTGACCTGCTTGTTCTTACGGGCCGTCAGGTCCGCCTGGAAGTCCGGCTTGCCGTCGCCGACACACTGGACACCGGTCGACTGCTGGATGGAGTTGCAGACGGCCTCGACCCACTCCTTGTGACCGGAGTCGGCGTTGTACTGGATCCAGATCTTGTTGCCCGGGACGCCGCCGCCGTCCTTGATGAGCTTCTTGGCCTTCGCCGGGTCGAACTTGGTGACGTCGCCGGCCGCGTTCTCCTGGTAGCCGAGGACACCCTTGGCGACCCAGCCGGTGGCGGGCTCACGCGTGCCGTTCAGCACCGTCTTGGTGATGGTGGCGCGGTCGATGCCCATGGACAGACCCTGGATGACGCGCGGGTCGACCTTCTTGGGCTTGTTCCAGATGTCGGCGTAGAAGGCCACGGCGATGGTCTGGATCGCGGAGTACGACTGGTCGACCGCGCGGTCGCCGAGGTCGTTGCGGTAGACCGGGAGGTCCTTCGGGCCGACCTGGCGGATGACGTCCAGGTTGCCGGACTTGAGGTCCTCGTACGCGGCCTCGACGGTGGTGTAGTTCTTGAAGAGCACACCGCCGTTCTTCGCCTTGTTCGGGCCCTTGTAGCCGTCGAAGCGCGTGACCTCGATCTGCTTCTTGTGGTCCCAGCTCTTGAACTTGTACGGGCCGTTGCCGACCGGAGCCTGACCGGCGGCCTTCGGGTCCTTGTAGAAGGACGCGGCCAGCGGCGCGAAGGCGATGTAGGCGAGCTTGTGGCCGAAGTACGGAACCGGCTTCGAGAGCTCGATGGTGAAGGTCGTGTCGTCGACGATCTTCAGGCCGTCCATCTTGTCCGCGGACGGCTTGGCGCCCTCGGCCTCGGGGTGGACCTTGTCGAAGCCCTTGATGTCGCCGAACCAGCCCGACAGACCCATGGCGTTGGAGATGTTGGCGTTCCAGTTCCACGCGTCCACGTAGGACTTCGAGGTCACCGGGGTGCCGTCGTGGAAGGTCCAGCCCGGCTTGAGCTTGACGGTCCACGTCTTCGAGTCGGTCGTGGTGACGGACTCGGCGTTCATCATCTCGAGGGAGCCGTCGGCCTTGTAGCTCACCAGGGTCGAGTACAGACCCTTCATGACCGCGGAGCCGTTGGACTCCATCGTGTCACCGGTGTACAGCGGCTTCTCCGGCTCGCCCAGGTCCATCGAGAAGATCCCGTTGGGATCGACCTTGCCCGAGGCGCCCTTGTCGTCGCCACCGTTGCCCCCGCCACAGGCGGTCGCTGCCAGGGCGACGACGATCGCGCCCGCTACCCACTTGGCGCTCTTGGCACCGCGCATGGGTTCCTCCTCATGAGTCCACTTTTGTCACTACAAGAGGGACACCCCGTGCGTCCGTCGACACCCCTGACGACGTCCTGCACACATGCCCCGAGTGTGCTCGTGAGTCGGCACTCCCCACAGTGCGTGACCCATTGACCCGAGCTCAATGGAGCCAACTATTAAGTACGTCTGGGCTGTAAACCACAGCTAAGCGGTCTCGTTTTGACAACATCACAGCTGCCTTGACGGCCGAAATCTGGACAAAGTGAGCACAGACAGACAGCGACGAAACGGACCGTTAACACACGTTCCGGAGAGCGACGCTCGATTACCGGACACTCGGCGTTTGAAACCAACTTGACGGAAGATTGAGGCAACAGCTCGCGAAAAGGGCTCGGCCCCCACTTGACGTGGGGGCCGAGCCCGTTATTCGGTAATTCGCCGAAGAAGTCCGCTATCAGCCGTTCTTGGCGCGGGAGGCGGAACGACCGCGCTCCTTCTGGTCCAGGACGACCTTACGGATACGCACGGCCTCCGGGGTGACCTCGACGCACTCGTCGTCGCGGCAGAACTCCAGCGACTGCTCCAGGGAGAGCTTCCGCGGCGGGACGATCGCCTCGAAGGAGTCCGCGGAGGAGGAGCGCATGTTGGTGAGCTTCTTCTCCTTGGTGATGTTCACGTCCATGTCGTCGGAGCGCGAGTTCTCGCCGACGATCATGCCCTCGTACACCTCGGTGCCGGGGTCGGTGAACAGGACGCCGCGCTCCTGCAGGTTCGTCATCGCGAAGGCGGTGACGGCACCGGCGCGGTCGGCGACCAGCGAACCGTTGTTACGGGTCGTCAGCGTGCCGAACCACGGCTCGTGGCCCTCGTGGATCGAGTGGGCGATACCCGTACCGCGGGTGTTGGTGAGGAACTCCGTACGGAAGCCGATGAGGCCACGGGACGGAACGACGAACTCCATGCGGACCCAGCCGGAGCCGTGGTTCGACATGTTGTCCATGCGGCCCTTGCGGACACCCATGAGCTGGGTGACGGCGCCCATGTGCTCCTCGGGAACGTCGACCGTGAGGCGCTCGACGGGCTCGTGGACCTTGCCGTCGACCTCCTTGGTGACGACCTGCGGCTTGCCGATGGTCAGCTCGAAGCCCTCGCGGCGCATCTGCTCGACCAGGATGGCGAGCGCGAGCTCACCACGGCCCTGGACCTCCCAGGCGTCCGGGCGCTCGGTGTCGAGGACGCGGAGCGAGACGTTACCGATGAGCTCGCGGTCCAGGCGGTCCTTCACCTGGCGGGCGGTGACCTTGCGGTCCTTGACGGCGTTCTTCGCGTCCGCGCCCTTGCCCGTGCCACCGCGGCCGACGAGCGGCGAGGTGTTCGTGCCGATGGTCATGGAGATGGCCGGCTGGTCGACCGTGATCAGCGGCAGCGCGATCGGGTTCTCCGGGTCGGCCAGGGTCTCGCCGATCATGATGTCGGGGATACCGGCGACGGCGCAGATGTCACCGGGGCCGGCGACCTCGGCCGGCTTGCGGGTGAGCGCCTCGGTCATCATCAGCTCGGTGATGCGGACGTTGGAGATCGTGCCGTCACGCTTGATCCACGCGACCGTCTGGCCCTTGCGCAGCTCGCCCTGCTCGACACGGAGCAGCGCGATACGGCCGAGGAAGTTGTCGGCGTCGAGGTTGGTGACGTGGGCCTGGAGCGGCGCGTCCTCCTCGTAGGCCGGGGCCGGGACGTGCTCCAGGATCGTGGAGAAGAACGGCTCCAGGTTCTCGGAGTCCTGCGGGACCGTGCCGTCCTCCGGCTTGGTCAGCGAGGCGATGCCGTCACGGCCACAGGCGTAGACGATCGGGAACTCGATCTGGTCCTCGTCGGCGTCCAGGTCGAGGAAGAGGTCGTAGGTCTCGTTGACGACCTCGTCGATCCGGGAGTCCGGGCGGTCCGTCTTGTTGATGCAGAGGATGACCGGCTTGCGCTGCTGAAGGGCCTTGCGCAGCACGAAGCGGGTCTGCGGCAGCGGGCCCTCGGAGGCGTCCACGAGCAGAACGACGGCGTCGACCATCGACAGACCACGCTCGACCTCGCCACCGAAGTCGGCGTGACCGGGGGTGTCGATGATGTTGATCGTGATGGGCGCCCCGCCGTCCTTGGGGTGGTACTTCACCGCCGTGTTCTTGGCGAGGATCGTGATGCCCTTCTCACGCTCCAGGTCGTTCGAGTCCATCATGCGGTCGTCGAGCTGCTGGTGGGCGGCGAAGGCACCGGCCTGCTTGAGCATGGCGTCGACGATGGTCGTCTTGCCGTGGTCGACGTGGGCGACGATGGCGACGTTACGGATGTCGTGGCGCGTGGGCATGGGTGGCTTGCGCTTCTCTCGGATCGTGGGAATCGGCGTCTGTTCCTCGTACGCCCGCCGGGCGGACGCGCCACGGCTATCCCCCATGGTACGGGGCTGCCACGCAAGGGGCTTCCCGGGAGGTGATCCGAGAGGGTCTACTGAGGGGTTTCGACGTACACCGGAGCCGAGCGGAGAGGTTCGGGGCGAAGCCGGGTCCGGGTCCTGCTGCCGGGTCAAGGGTCGGTCGCGATCCTGCCCGCCGGGGACCCCGGCGGGCAAGGAAATTGAGCCGCTTCTGAGCTTGCGACATGGACTTTCAGCCGGTGCGGGGCCCCGGCGGGGGCCGCCGCTTCGGAGGAAACGCTAACGCCTTTCGTTGGTTTCCTTGTTTTCGCCGGTTCCCCGGTTCTTGCCGGTTTCCCTGTTCTCGTTGTTCCCCTTGGTCTCCCCGGATTCCTTGCCCGGGCCGCTCGATCCGGGCTTCTTGTACCCGATGTCCTGGTAGCGCGGGGCGGCGAAGCCCCAGGCGCCCGCGTTCACGATGTCCGGTTTGGCCGCCACCAGCTGCGGGCGCTGGTAGAGCGGGATCGAACCGGCCGCGGCCCAGATCCGGGCGTCGGCCTGGCGGACCAGGTCGCGGGCCTCGTCCTCGTCGAGGGTGGCCGCCGCCTGGTCGAAGAGCTGGTCGATCCGGTCGGTGCCCACGCGCGCGTAGTTCTGCTCGACGATGAGCGAGCCGTCCGAGGCGGGCTCGGGCTTGGCGTAGATCGGGCGGGCGTCGGTGGCCGGGTACGCGGTCGCGGGCCAGGAGTAGAGGGCCAGGTCGTAGTCGCCGGAGGCGATGTGGTCCTTGAAGAAGCTGTCGTCCGGGACCTTGGTGACCTCGGTACGGATCCCGACCGCGTCCAGCATCCGTACGATCCGGTCGCCGACCGCGCGCAGCGACTCCGAGCCAGGACCGGAGGGCAGGACGAAGCGCAGGCTGAGCGGCTTGCCGTCCTTGCCGAGCGCCTGGTTCGCGCCGTCCACGGCGGCGGGGGCCGGGGCGGCGGTGCCGCGCGGGGCGTAGGCGCCGGCGACGGGGTGGGCGGGGTGGGCGCCGGCCTGCGGCTCCGTGCGGGGCTCGGTCTGGGCCTGGGCGCCGCCCTTGTCCTGGCTCACGGGTCTGGTGCCGGCGTGGCTGTCGGCGCGGGTGCGGGTGCCGTCGGAACCGGCGCGGGTGCGGGATTCCGGTTCCGCGTCGGACTCGCGGTCGATGACCAGGTCGAGGGCCTCGGCCTGGCGGAGCAGGGCGGCGCTCTGGAAGGCGGTGCCGGCGGCGAGCGCCGGGGCGAGGACGTCCGCGGGGCGGGCCGGACGGCCACCGACGAGTACGGCGGCGGGCCGGCGGTCGCCGGGCTTGTCGTCCTCGCCGACGATGTAGAGACCGTCGTTGGTGGGGACGTCGTCGTCGGCCGCCCCGCGCTTGGCGGCGCCGCGGGCGGTCTTGTCGTCGGACTTCTTCTTCTCGCCGGTCTGCTCGGCTTTCTCGGCTTTCTCGGTTTTCTCGCCGTCCTCACCGGTGGCGTCCGGCTTGGCGGCCTCGCTGCCCGCCTTCGTCTTGGCCTGCGGCTTCTTCAGCGCGCCGCCCGGCACCCAGCCTGCGTCCGCGAGCAGCGCCTGCGCCTCCTTGGTGTCCTGCGCGCCGAGGGCGTCACTGCTGTCGACGTACGCCGCCTGCCCCGCGAGCGCGAGATGGCTGCCCAGGGGCTGGGCGGGCAGCCCGAGCGGCCTCAGGACGACCTCGGCGAGCTCCTTGCGGTCGAGCGCGCGGGCCACCGCCCGGCGGACCCGCTCGTCGGACAGCGGCCCGGTCTCCCCGTTGAGGGAGAGCTGGGTGTAGGCGGGCTCCAGGGACTTGCGGACGACGAAGCGGCCGAGGCCCTTCTGCTCGCGCGCGTACCGCTCGACGGCTTCCTGGTTCTGCTCCCGGGCGGCCTGCGCCTCGGCGGCCTTCTCCTCGTCGGAGCCGTACGCCAGCGCCCAGGACTTCAGCGCGGCGGCGGGGGTGATCCCGGCGCCGGGGCCATGGGTGAGCGCCTTCGTCCCGGCGTGGCCGGAGCGGGCGTCGCGGACCGCGAGGGCGATCCGCTCGGCGGCGGAGCGGTCGACGTCCGCCAGATCCAGCTTCCCGGCGGCGAGCGCGGCGGCCCGCTCGGCGCGGGGCACCGCGGTCAGCACGATGCTGTCGAGCTTGGCGGTCCTGCCCCACCAGCGCGGGTTGCGGGCGAGCGTGACGTGTCCGCTGTCGCGGTCGACGGACTTCAGCATGAACGGCCCCGCGGTCGCCTTCAGCGCGGTGCGGGCGCCGTCGTTGAAGCTGTCCGGGGAGCCCATCACCTCCTTGGGGTACAGCGGGGTGAACAGGGCCCGCCAGTCGGCGTAGGGCTTGGCGAAGGTGACCCGTACCTCCAGGTCGCTCTTGCCGCGCTCGATCTTCTCGATCCGGTCGTAGCCCGCGTTGCGGGCGGTCCAGTAGGCGGTGTTGCGACCGCTGAGGGCACGCCACTGGGCGACGAAGTCGGGGGCGCCGATCTCCCGGCCGTTGCTCCACACCGCCTGCTGGTGGAGCTTGTAGAGGACCACCTGCCGGGGTTCGCTCTCGACGATCTCGGCGGATTCCAGGTAGTCGGGGTTGAGCTTGGGCCTGCCGCGCTCGTCGAGGGTGTGCAGCGCGGGCAGGACGGCTCCGGCGATGCGGGCGGTGGCCCCGTCGGCGTCGGCCTGGAAGGTGTTGAGGGTGGTGGGCACCGCGTCGACGGCCCAGCGCAGACTTCCCCCGTCCGTGATCTTGTCGCGAGCCGCCGGGGCGTCGTCCTGGGCGGCGGTGGGCTGGTCGTCGCCCTCGCCCCCGGAGCTGCATCCGGCGAGTACGGAGAGGGTGAGCACCGCGCTGCCGAGGGTGGCGACGGAACGGAGCGTGCGGGAGCGGGGGCTCCGGAAGCCCGTCCTCCCGCGAGGGACGCCGACCTGGGCCATGACATGTACCCCTTCGTCCGGATTGTGACATTTGGAGATGATCACACCTATTGCTCCTACACTGAAGAGGACGGAGCGGTTCCGGTGACGGAGACACGGCGGCACCCGCGGCCAACCCCACTCGTGCGGCCCAATCTCCGCGCGCCAGGGGCACGCTCCGGAGAAGTGACATCACGTGCACCCGGCTTCCGGCGGGAACGACGACGGCGGACGGCAGTGAACGACAGGGGACGACGCGGGATGACGAGAGGTGACGAGGAGCGGCGGCGCGCGTAACCCACCCGCCACTCACCGATCACCGCCCACCACCCCTCGCGCACCCCACCGCCGTACGCGCGCCCGCGGAGGCCGCAGCCCGGCCCGCGGCACCCCGCGGGCCCTCGCGGAAGTGAGGGCGAGCATGTCCGTTCAGGACGATCTGGCGGCCGTGAAGCGCTGCCTTGAGGACTTGGTCCGCACCGTCGGACAGCTGGAACGCAGCCTCTCCGCGGAGCGGCCCGGCGGACCCGTGACCCCCGTCGAGGGCCGCGCCGAGAGCATCGTGACCATCCCCGACGCCCCGTACGACAGCGGGATGTGGGCCGACTCCGCCACCGACGCCGAGGGCCTCGGCATGCGCGACCGCCACGCACCGTAGCGGCCGGCGCCTGTCACAGGACGGGGACGCGGCGCGGTACGGGGCCGGTCAGGGGCGCTCCGGGATCCCGTCGACCTCCGGGCACCCCTCGGGGATCACCTCAGTGCCAGTCCTTCCGGTACGCCGTCCAGTCCCCCTCCTCCGCGGCGAAGTCGACATAGAGCGCGAGGCCGAAGCGCTCGCGGTGCGGGTCCGTACGGCTCAGACCGAGGCGTATACCCCTGACGGCGGCGGAGACCGTCTCCGCCGATTCGTGGTGCCCGAGGTCGCTCTCGTGGAAGAAGGGCACGCCCATGAGGAGATCGGTGCTCTCGGGCGTCACCTCCAGGGCGAGGGCGGTCTGCTGGGCGACATAACCGCCGAACAGGCCCTCCAGCGGCATCCACGTGTCGTACGACATCACCGCGATCTGGTCGACCCGCCGGGCGACCTGCCCGAAGAACTTCTGCGACCACCACTTCTGGCGGCCTCCGCTCACCACACCGACGACCCGGTGGGCGGCCGGCAGCGGGTCTATCTGGTGCGCGGCGATCGACAGCAGGGCGTGCCGCGCGCGGGTGAGCCGGCGCAGGTCGTCGAGGAGGGACAGATAGTCCCGGTCGCCGGAGTGCAGCGGCTCGAAGTCGAAATGGACGCCGTCGAAGCCGGTGTCCAGGATCTGCCGGGCGGATCCCGTCACCGCGGTCCGGGTCGCGGCGTCCTCCATACGCAGCCCGGTCGGACCTTCGGACGCGAGCACGTCACCCAGCCAGGCGTGCACCCGGATCCCGGGCATCGTGCGGTGGACGGCGTCGGTCAGCCACCGCGCCCGCGGGTGACGGTCGGCGGGCAGGGTGCCGTCGTGCTCCAGCGGTCCGGCGTGGACGTAGAGATCGCGTATGCCCGTGCCCTTGATCCGCGCGGCGAAGGCGGCGAGGTCGGCGTCGCTCTTGCGGCCGTCGACCCAGGCGTGCCCGAGCCAGATGACGTCCTTGCCGCGGCTCGTGGTGCCGGCCGCCGGTTCCCCTGTGTAGTTGAGCCGCAGCGCCGTACCCGCGACCAGTACCGGCACGAGAAGCACCAGGACGAATCCCAGCACCCACCAGCGCCCCCGCCGCCACACGCGCCGCCACCGTCCCTGGCGTCGCTGCTGTCGTTCGCTCACCCTGGCCCCCCGGAGTCGTCGGTTCCCCCGTTGCTCACTGCCCTCACGGTAGCGGCAGTCACCGACAGTGACGCGGGCCTGTGGAAAACGGTTTCGGCAAGGTCTTCAGAGGGGCCGAACGGCCCGGTCGCGGACCTCCCACCCCGGACATAGCCTCCTTTTTGTGACGCGAAGAGCCAGCGTGGCCCTGCTCTCGGCACTGGTGACGGTGTGCTGGCCGCTCGTGCCCGCCGCCTCCGCCGGGCCCGGCCCCCACGCCGCCTCGACCGTCTCGACCGTCTCGACCGTCTCGACCACCGTGCCCGCCACCCCACCCGCCGCGCCGATCACCCCCGTCCCGCCGGTCCTGCCAATCGTGCCGGTCGCCGTGCCGGTCGCCGCCCACTCCTCGGGCGGCGACCTGATCCTGCCCGTGGCCCTGGTCGGCGTCGTGGGCGTCGTGACCACGTACGGCTACACCAAGCGCCGGCGCCGCACCGCGACCCGTACCACCCCCGGCGGCAAGGGCTGGGGCGCCGCCGCCGGGGGCGCGGGCTGGGGCACCCCTCGGGAACCGCCGGCCGCCCCGCTCGACGCCCTCGGCCACCGCACCCGGCGGGCCCTCGTCGCCGCCGACGACGCCGTCCGCACCAGCCAGGAGGAACTGGAATCCGTCACCGCCCGGTTCGGCGCCGCGGCCCTGGAACCCTTCGCCGAGGCCGTGGTGTTCGCGCGGGACGAGGTCGCGACCGCGTTCGGGCTGCGGCAACAGCTCGACGACGACGTACCCGAGGACGACGCGACCCGCCGCGCGCTCCTCGACGAGATCCTGCGCCGCTGCACGGCCGCCGAAGCCCGTCTCGACACCCAGGCGACCGCCTTCGACCGGCTGCGCGACCGGGAACGCACCACCCCCGGGGCGCTGGCGGACGCCGAGCGCGCGTTCCGCGCCCGGACCGGCCCGGTGGCCTCGGCACAGACGGCGCTGGCCACGCTGCGCGCGCGGTACCCCGCGTCCGCCGCGGCTCCGGTCTGCGACCACGTCGAACAGGCCAAGGACCGGCTGGTGTTCGCCACGCTCACCGTCAATCAGGCCCACCAGTGCCTGGACGAGGGCGATCCGGCCTCCGCCGCCGGGTACGTCCGGGCCGCCGAGTCCGCCGTCGGCCAGACGGCCCTGCTGACCGAGGCGGTGGAGCGGCGGGCCGCCGAACTCGGGGCGGCCGAAGCCGAGTTGCCCGGCGCGCTCGCCGAATCCGAGGCCGCCCTGGCCGAGGCCGGTCCGCTGCTCCGGGAGCCGCCGGACGGCGGGCCCTCGGCCGACCCCCGGGGCCGGGTCCGGCGCGCCGCCGCCGCGCTCGCGGAGGTACGGACGGAGGTGGCCTCCGGCCGGTACGACCCGCTGGACGCGCTGCGCCGGGTCGTCGCCGCGGGCGCCGCCCTCGACCAGGCCCCCGGCACCGCCCCGCGCGCCCCCGCGCTGCTCGGCCCGGCGACCCTGACCGCCCGCGCCGCACTCGGCGCGGCCGACAGTTACGTGACCGCCCACCGGGGCGCGGTCGGCGCCGAGGCCCGCACCCGCCTGGCCGAGGCCCGCCGCCGGCTCGACCAGGCCGGACAGCTCGCCGCCACCGCACCGCAGTCCGCACTCGCCGAGGCCCAGCAGGCGGAACGGTTCGCCAAGCTCGCGCAGGACCTCGCCGAACAGGACGTACGACGGTACGGAAACCCCGCCGGCCTGGGCGGCACGGCGGACAGCCCCGCCGCAATCGGCCGCGCGGGCCTCGGCGGAGCCGTACTCGGCGGCATCGTCCTCCCCGGCACCGTGACCGGGGACGGGGACGGGGACGGGAGCGGGGACAGCGACCGTACCGGCCCGGTCGTCGTGGCCTTCGGCGGCGAGACCACGCGCCGACGGCTGGGACCGCTGAGCCGGAGCTGACCCCGTACGCCACCGCCCCCGGCACGACCTCGGCGGCGATCGGCAGTACAGCGATCAGCGATCAGTAACGGGCCACGATCTCGTGGGCGTACTGATGGTCCGGGGCGACGTCCCGCACCACTCGACGGGCCTCCTCGACCCGCTGCGACGCGCACAACAGCTGGAGAAGGACGTACAACGCGTCACGATCACCGTCCTCGGCGCGCGTGCGCAGCTCCGTCTCCCTCCCCCGCTCGCTCAGTGCTCTGTTCAGTTTCCGACGCGCGTGGACACACGTCGGAGCGCGTTCCGCGAGTTCCGGGAGTCGTCCCGCCTGGGCGAGCAAGTGCATATGCCAGAAATGACTGTCGTGCCAGTACGAATCACCGGAGTGGCGCGCGGCATGGGCGCTCACCACCGCGATGGCCGTGTCCCAGTCCTGGCGCCGTTCCGCTTCCTGTGCCTGTTCGAACCACTTCACGCGCGAAGCCTCCCCCTGCCTCCTACCCGTCCGTCAGAACACTCAGAACATGCTGAGCAGCTGGTCGACCGTCGGCTCCGCCGCCCCTTCCCCGCCCGGCAGCGCCAGCTCGAACCACACCGTCTTGCCGTGCGGCGTACGGCGCGACCCCCATCCCGCGCTGAGCAGACCGACCAGCTGGAGCCCACGGCCGCCCTCGTCGGTGTCCTTCGCGCGCCGGCGCCGGGGCTGGACCAGACCCGCGTCCCACACCTCGCAGACCAGGGTGCGGTCGCGCAGCAGCCGCAGCCGGATCTCGCCCTCGCCGTAGCGCAGAGCGTTGGTGACGAGTTCGCTGACGAGCAGTTCGACGGTGTCCACCAGCGGTTCCAGCTCCCAGGCGGTGAGCTGGGCCCGGGCCAGTTCGCGGGCGCGGCCGACCGAACGGGGTTCGCGGGGCAGCCGCCAGTCCCCCACGGCGTCGCCGGGCAGGCCCTGGATCCTTGCCATGAGCAGGGCGATGTCGTCCTCGCCGTGCCCGGTGTCGAGGGTGGTCAGGACGTGGTCGCAGACGTCCTCCAGCGGCCGGTCAGGGCCGGTCAGGGCGGTACGGAATGCCTTCAGGCCCTCGTCCAGCGGATGGTCGCGGGATTCGACGAGCCCGTCGGTGTAGAGGGCGAGCAGCGCACCCTCGGGCAGTTCGACGGTGACCTCCTCGAACGGCTCGCCGCCGACGCCGAGCGGCATCCCCGGCGGTACGTCGAGCAGCCGGGCCGCCCGGCCGGGTTCGACCAGCGCGGGCGGCAGATGGCCCGCGTTGGCGAACGTACAGCGGCGGGTGACCGGGTCGTAGACGGCGTAGACGCAGGTCGCGAGGTAGACCTCGGACAGTTCGGGGCCGCGGCTCTTGTGCCCGCGGGCGGACTGCTGGGCGCCGCCCGGGGCGCCGAGGCCGCGGGCGATCTCGTCGAGGTGGGACAGCACCTCGGCGGGTTCGAGGTCGAGCTGGGCGAGGGTGCGTACGGCGGTGCGCAGCTCGCCCATGGCGACGGCGGCGCGCAGTCCGCGGCCCATGACGTCACCGATGACCAGGGCGGTGCGGTGGCCGGGGAGTTCGATGACGTCGAACCAGTCGCCGCCGACCTCGGAGCCGACCGTGCCGGGCAGATAGCGGCAGGCGATGTCGAGTCCGGCGGCCTCCGGGTCGCCGGGCGGCAGCAGGCTGCGTTGGAGGATCAGGGCGCGCTCGTGCTCGCGCCGGTAGAGGCGGGCGTTGTCGATGCAGACGGCGGCGCGGGCGGCGAGTTCGACGGCGAGGGCGCGGTCGCGTTCGCCGAAGGGCTCGCTGCCCATGGCGCGGGAGAACTGGGCGAGTCCGACGGTGGTGTCGTGGGCGACCATCGGGACGACGAGGGTGGACTGGACGACGCTGCCGTCCGGGCCGGGGACGGTGTGCGGACGGCCGGTGCGCAGGGCTCCGGCGCAGGGCGAGTTGAAGGGGAAGCGGTGGACGGAGCCGACCTTGATGGGGGCGGGGTCGCCGCACGCGCCGCCCGCGAGGGGGGCGGGGGCCGCCGCCCGCTCGGACGCGGCCCCGGGCGACACGGGGCCGGGAGACACGGTGCCGGGCGTGCCCGTGCCCTGTGACGCCGCGCCGTGTGACATCTCGCCGTGTGACATCTCGCCGGCGTTCCCGGCCTCGGCCGCCTCCCCGTCCCGCGCCGGGGGTACGTCCGGACTCGCGGCCCCGGTGTGCCGTTGCCGGCCGAGTCGTACGGGAGTGTCGGGCACCGCGCTGGCGACGGCGACCCGGCGCACCTCGGCGCTGCCCGCCCCGTACCCGACGTCCTGGGAGCCGCCCCAGCGGCCGGGCGGAGCCTCGTCGCCGGTGAGCAGCCCCTGGTAGAGGTCGACGGCCGCGAAGTCGCAGAAGCCGGGGACGGCGACGTCCAGCAGCTCGCGGGCGGTGGCCTGGAGGTCGAGGGTGGTGCCGATACGGGCGCCGGCCTCGTTGAGCAGGGCGAGGTTGCGGCGGGCGCTGGCCGCCTCGCGGGCGGCGTTGTGGCGGCGGGTGACGTCGATGCCGAGACCGGCGACCCCGACGGGGCGGCCGCTGCCGCTGTGCACCCGGTAGAGGTTGATGGACCAGTGGCGCCGGTCCCGGGCGCCGGGGGCGGCGCCGACGATCTCCAGATCGGTGACGGCCTCGCCGGTCTCCAGGACCTTGCGCAGGGCGGCGGTCATCCGCTCGGCCTCGGCGTGGGGGAGATAGTCGTACGCGGTCCGGCCGCGATGGTCGTCGGTGGTGCCGCCGAAGACGGTGGCGAAGCGGCGGTTGGTGCGCTTCACGGTGAGGTCGGTACCGAAGAGCAGGAAACCGAAGGGGGATTGGCCGAAAATAGCCTGCGAGGCGGCGAGGTCGGTCTCGATCCGGCGCAGGGCACGGACATCGACCACGATGCACAGCGCGCCCCGCTGCCCGTTCCCGGTCTCGCTCGGCATCACGTACATCTCGGCGATGCCGTGCGGACGCTCCTCGCCCGGCTGGTGGAAGGGGACCAGGCCCGTCCACTCCCGGCCGTCCAGGATCTCCCGGACCCTGCGATGGCCGCGCTCACGGAGGTGGGCGGGCATGAACACCTCGACCGGGTCCTTGCCCCGGGCCTCCTCGGCGCTCACTCCGAACAGTTCGGCGGCGCGTCTGCTCCACTGGTCGACCAGCCCGTCGGGGCCGATCGAGAAGGACGCGACCCGGATGTAGTCATAGATCGACCCGGGCGGGCTGCTCTGCCACACGACGCCACGCGCCGCCCCGTTCGCCGTCTCAGGTATCTCGCTCACGCGACCGTCCCCTCCAGCTCACCGCACCGGACCGGCCATGTGCGCAGTATTCAGCACGATGGCCCTGGTCGGCACGACGTTCACGATCACAGGGTGATCTCGTTCGTCTCCGGCCGAGGCCCGCTGATCGTCGTCCCACTCTTCTTACTCACCAGGGAGGGCGAGCTCGAACCACACCGTTTTACCGCTGCCGCCCACCCGGGTCCCCCAGCGGCGGGCGGAACGGGCGACGAGCTGAAGGCCCCGGCCGCCCTCGTCGTCGGGGCCGGCCAGGCGGGTGGTGGGCCATTCCGGGAGCGGATCGGACACTTCCACGCGAAGGGTGGGCACCTCACCGGACCGGCCGCCGGACCCGTTCCCGTCGGGGTGACGGCGCACCAGACGGACGCCGATGGGGCCGGAGGCGTACCGCAGCGAGTTGGTCACCAGCTCACTGACGAGGAGAACGGTCACATCCCCGAACGCGCCCTCCAGCCGCCAGGTCCGCAGGGTGTCCCGGACCGCATGGCGGGCTGTGCGCACGGCATTGGCTTCGGCCGGGAAATGCCACTCGGCACAATCGCCTTCGGTGTCGATCACAAAACCCACGTCCTATTTCGGGCGGTTACTACCGACATACCCGAATCTGGATAGGGATATCGCGACGGCGCCGCCGGGCGGGACGTGGTGGTACGAACGGCGTACGGAGGACCGTGTACGAGGTGGACCGGGCGTACGGGACCGGCGCGAGGAGCGCGCGGGCGCGCCCGCCCGCCCGCGAGGACTACGCGGGCAGCAGCCGGGCCGCGGCCTCGGCGACGGCGGGGCGGTCCTGGTCGAGCCAGTCGACGGAGTCCAGTTCATCGCGGGTCAGCCAGCGCAGCTCGTCGTGCTCCTGGCGCGGCTCCGGCCGGCCGGAGCGGAGACCGACGCCCCACACCCACAGGATGTAACCGGGTTTCAGCACCCACTCGCCGGGGATGCGCTCGCCGATCTCGGTCTCGACGCCCAGCTCTTCGCGCAGTTCCCGGGCGAGTGCTTCCTCGGGGCTCTCCCCCGGTTCGAGTTTGCCGCCGGGCAGCTCCCAGCGGCCCGCGAGTTCGGCGGGGGTGCTGCGGCGCGCGGCGAGCAGCCTGCCCTCGTCGACGAGGGCTCCGGCGACGACCACGACGGGATCGGTGCGCTGATCTGTCATGGGGCGGAGCGTAACCGCCGGTGCGCCGGACGGTGCGCGGGGATTCCGTGTCAGAGCGCGGGCTGACCGACGCGCTCGACCCAGTAGGTCTGCTGGTGCCCGCGGTCCTCGAAGCTGTCGGCGATCCGCTGCGCCTCGTCCTGGGTCGCGTACCGGCCGACGCGGTAGCGGCCACCGTTGTCGTCCTGCCGGATGACCAGCCAGTTCAGATCGGAACCGCTGTCAGTCATCGGACTTCCCCCTCCGCCGCTCCGGTCGCACGCCGCGAGACCCGGAAATCGCGATCCGCATATGCCCGAGCTTACGCCCGACCTTTACTCAGCGGATACGGGTTTTTACGAAGAGGAAAGTATCCGGCCAGTAACGACGCGGACACACCGCTTCGACGCGATCTCCCGGCACCTGCCGTCGCGATCGCGGCGGCAGACACCGGCCGGCCCTCCGCCCTCGGCGGCCGACGGCCGGCAGCGGACCATCAGCGCACCGGCAGGTGATACGCCAGCTTGTAACGATCCGCCGGAACGACGATGTCGGCGGTCTCCACCGCGCGCCCGGAGGCGTAGTACGTCCGCTCGATCACCAGCACCACATGTCCCGGCACCCCGCCGAGGGTCAGCAGCTCCCCCGCGACCCCGGGCCGGGCCGAGATCTCCTCCACCACGTTGTCCACGACGATGTCGATCGCGGCCATCCGCTCGACGACCCCGCACCCGCCCAGTGGGCCCTCCTCGGGAAGCATCACCGGGGTCCGGCCGGTGACGGAGAGTGGCTCCCAGGAGGTGGAGATCATCATCGGCTCGCCCCCGTCCCGGTACACGTACCGGGTGCGCATCACCCGCTCCTCCACCTCGACGCCGAGCCGCTCCGCGATCTCGGCGCTCGCCGGCTCCTGCTCACTGCTCGACTCCCAGGTGCCGCGCACCCCGTCGGCCGCCTGCTCCTGCCGGAAGGAGCTCGCCCCGCCCGCCGGGCGGTACCCGGAACGGGCGATCGGGCGTGGCACGGGCCGTTCGCGCACGTACGTCCCCGAGCCGGAGCGCCCCTCGACCAGCCCCTCGGCCATGAGGACCTTGCGCGCCTCCAGTGCGACGGTGTCCGACACTCCGTACTCCGCGCGGATGCGGGCCTGCGAGGGAAGCCGGGCGTGCGGGGGAAGCGAACCGTTGGCGATCTTCTCCCGGAGATCGCTCGCCACGCGCAGATAAGCGGGCTGGTCACCGAACATCGCTGGACACTCCCCTCAGCTTGACTGTGAGCTACAGATTCGCAACCGAGGGTGCGCAGCCGCAAGCATGGGCCAGAGTTTCACTCGAAGTGATGATTCGCCTTTACGCAGGCCCTTACCGCAGGTATAGCCACCGAACTCCCGTCGGAATTCCCGAGCGATCAGACCTTCTCGCCGCCGTCTTCACTGCCGTCGGCCGGCGGAACCGCGTGAAGCCGCAGCGCGGAACGCGAGGCCACCTCCTTCTCCCTCGCCAGCCCCTCGAACGCCGCGTCATATGCCTCCCAGAAGGCATCCGCGTCCTTCGCCGTCGCCAGCTGGTGCCAGCTCCGCGCCGCCTCGTCCAGGTCCTTCGTCAGCCGGGCGACCCGCGTGTCGGCGGGGTACGTCCAGTCGTGCCCGCTCAGCTCGCTCGACGCCGTCGTGACCGCGCGGTGCACCGCGCGGGCCCACTTCCGGTTGGCCCCCAGGTCCTCGTCCGCGTCCGCCTCCGGCTCCGTCATGAGGGCGTCGTCGATGGAGTTCATGGTGCGGAGGTAGTGCAGCTGCTCGGAGTCGAGCGTGGTCTCGTCCACCCGTACGGAAGCGGTGAAGAGGTCCTCGTCGGTGACGATCCCGCAGACCACCGTGCGGTCCCCGGCCTTCCAGCCCCGCTCCTCGGGCGCGAAGTAGTAGACGCCCGCGGACTCGGGAAGGGCCCAGGCGTCCATCGCGTACGCCTTGTTGAACCGGTCGCAGCGTTCCTCGGCGACCTCGTCGATGGCCTCGGTGCCCGGCCACCCGGTGAAGCCCGTCACCTTGAAACGCCCCGTGACCTCCCCCTCGTGCAGTCGGGTGCAGGCGATCTTGTCGACGTCGTCGACGGGCTCCTCCGACGTGAGGTCGACGCGGAAGCAGTCGCCCTTCTTCAGCCCCAGGGACTCGGCCGAGGAACCGGCCTCCCGCACACCGTCCCTGACTCCCGACCAGAAGTCGGAGAACGCGCCCGTCACGAAACCCAGGCCCATCAGCAGGCTGGACACCGCGGAGAGGACGATGCCGGTGACGGCGAGACCCTTGCCCCGCTGCTGCCTCTTCTTGATGCGGGGCAGGGCTATCAGGCCGAGGACCAGCCCGAGCGGCGGCAGACAGCACACGATGCCGCTCACGAGGGAGGCCACCGCGAGGCCGCTGGTGGAGGGCTGGGGCGCGGGCGGCATCCCGTACGGGACCGCGCCGGTCCCGTAGGGGCCGTAAGGGCCGGGCATCGGCGAGGTGTACGGGCCCGGCACCCCGTACGGACCGGGCGGCGGGCTCCCGTAGGGGCCGGGCACCGGCGCCTGGCCGACACCGGCCCCCGCACTCGCACCCGCGTCGGCCCCGGCACCCGCTGCGGAGCCCTTGCTCATGTCGGGAGCGGCCCAGGGCGAAGCGGCCTCGGGCACGGTCCCGGCACCGGCACCGGCACCGGCACCGGACACAGCCTCAGTCCCGGGCACAGCCTCGGGAGCGGATCCGTCCTGCCCCGGCTCCTGGGGCGGCTGCGGGGTCGGGGAATCCTGCGGCGGCGGGGCGGGGTCCACGAGTACGGTGCTCCTCATCGGGACGGAATGGAATTCGAACGGGCGCGCGCATCCTACGCGTTTCGGGGCCAAGGGGGCGATCTTGCGAGGTTCGCCGGCGCCGACGACACCGCCGACACCGCCGGCCGACCGTCCGACAGCGGTACGACGGCCTTCGGGCCCTCGGGTCGAACTCCACCGGCCCCGGCACACACCGAAGAGGGCGGTCGCCGTCACGGCGACCGCCCTCCTCATTCCCGCTCCGCGCGCGCCCGCGTCAGATCGGAACCGCCCGGATCAGAACTGCAGCGCCCAGGAGTTGATCCGGCCGGTGTCGTACGTGTAGTTGTCCGTGACCCGCAGCTTCCACGTGCCGTTCGCGGTCTTCGCCGAGGCGTCGACGCTGTACGTGGTGTCGATGTCGCGGGTGCTGCCGCCGGTGCCGGACGCCTTCAGCGTGGAGGCCGTGCCGTCGGGGGCGATCAGCTGGATCTGGAGGTCACCGATGTAGGTGTGGGTGATGTTCACCGGGATCCGGAGGGTGGCCGGGGCGTTGCCGGTGACTCCGGTGACGGTGATCGGGGATTCGACGGTCGCGTTGTCGTTGATCGCGTACGCCGTGTTGTTCTCGAAGCGCGCGCCGGTGGGCGGCGGGGTGGAGTCGCCGGTGCCCACGTACAGCAGCCGGTTCGGGGAGCCGGTGCCGGGGCTGGTCACCACGTTCGGGGTGGCGGCCGCGGTCAGGGCCGCCTCGACCTGGGCCGGGGTCGCGGTCGGGTTGGCCGCCAGATAGAGGGCCGCGGCGCCCGCGACGTGCGGGGTGGCCATCGACGTGCCCGAGATGGTGTTGGTGGCCGTGTCGCTGGTGTTCCAGGACGAGGTGATGGACGAGCCCGGCGCGAACAGGTCGAGACCGGCACCGTAGTTGGAGTAGCTGGCCTTGGCGTCGGTGGACGTCGTCGCGCCGACCGTGATGGCCTCGGCAACGCGGGCCGGCGAGTGGTTGGCCGCGTTGTCGGTCTCGTTGCCGGCGGCGACGGCGTAGGTGACACCGGAGGCGATCGAGCGGCGCACCGCGGCATCGAGGACGCTGTCGACCCCGCCGCCGAGGCTCATGTTCGCGACGGCCGGCTTCACCGCGTTCGCGGTCACCCAGTCGATGCCCGCGACGACCTGGGCGGTGGTGCCGGAACCGGAGTTGTTGAGCACCCGGACACCGACGATCTTCGCCTTCTTGGCGACACCGTACGAGTTGCCCGCGACGGTTCCGGCGACATGGGTGCCGTGGCCGTGGCCGTCCTGCGCGGTGTCGTCGTTGTCGATGGCGTCGTAGCCGTAGGAGGCACGGCCGCCGAGGTCGCTGTGGGTGATGCGGACGCCGGTGTCGATGATGTACGCGGTGACGCCCTGCCCGCCGCTGTCCGGGTAGGTGTAACTCTGGTTGAGCGGCAGCGCCTTCTGGTCGATCCGGTCGAGGCCCCAGGACGGCGGGGAGGGCTGGGTGCCGTCGATGGTGAAGACGCGATCCTGGCTGACGGAGGCCACCGCCGGGTCGGCGGCAAGCTTTCTGGCCTGCGCCTCGGAGAGTTCGACCGCGTAGCCGTTGAGCGCGGCGTGGTACGTCCGCTTGATCTTGGCGCCGAACTTCGTCGCGACGGCTCGGCCCTGCGCCGAGTCCGCGCGGGTGGCGGAGTCGCGCAGGGTGACGATGTAGCTGCCGGGGACGGTCCCTTCCGCGCCGGCGTTCAGGACCACGCCTTCGGCGGGGCTCTGGGCGGCGGCGGCCGGCAGGCCGGAGAGGGAGCCGAGGGCGAGGGCGGCGACGGCCATGGCGCCGACGGCGGCGAGCCTGCGGCGTGAGTCACGCATCACGGTCATGTGAGGGGTCCTCCTCATTGGTGGTGCGTTGCTGTGGGGGTGCGGCACCGGATGACGCGGGGCGGTGCCCGTTTTGATGAACAGCCGCGAATCTTCATGGGCATGACAAGAAGACACGGAGAGGTCCGCGCCGCTCGTCACGTCCGGGTACTTCACGAAAGATTGACCGACTCATGGGAATCGCACAAGAGTCCCGAGCGTCGCGCCACACGGCCGACACACGGCTGACAGACTTGCGGCCATGACGGCCTACGTATGCGCCCGCTGCCGGGTCCACGCCCCCGCATCCGCTCTCACCTGGTGCTGCCCGCGCTGCCGGGGCCCCTGGGACCTCGACTTCACCGCCGCCCCGGTGGACCCGAAGGCCCTGCCGTCCCGCGTGAATTCACTGTGGCGTTACGCGGAAGCCCTTCCGCTCGCCACCGAGATCCCGCACATCAGCCTCGGCGAGGGACGCACGCCCCTGGTCCCGCTGACCGACACGGTGTCCGCCAAACTCGACTTCCTGTCACCGACGTTGTCGTTCAAGGACCGCGGCGCGGTGATGCTCGCCGAGCTGGCCCGCCGCCTCGGCCCCGACACGGTCATCGCCGACAGCAGCGGCAACGCCGGTACGGCCGTGGCCGCTTACTGCGCCCGCGCCGGTCTCGACTGCTCCGTGTACGTCCCCGAGGGCACGTCACCGAAGAAGCTGGAGCAGATCCGCGCGCACGGCGCCCGCGTGGTGATCGTCCCCGGGGACCGCGAGGCGACGGCCCGCGCGACCCGGCTGGCCGCCGACGAGCCGGGGGTGTTCTACGCCTCGCACGTGTACAACCCGCACTTCCTGCACGGGACGAAGACGTACGCGTACGAGCTGTGGGAGGACCTCGGCGGCCGGCTCCCGGACACCCTGGTCGTCCCCGTCGGCAACGGCACCCTGCTCTTGGGTGCGGCCCTCGCGATCGAGGAACTGTACGGCCACGGGCTCGTCGACCGCCAGCCCGCGCTCGTCGCGGTCCAGGCCGAGGCCGTCTCGCCGCTCGCCGCGGCCTTCCACGCGGGTGCGGACGACCTGCCCGAACCGGCCGCCGCCCGGCCCACCCTGGCCGAGGGCATCGCCATCCCGAACCCGCCGCGCGCCGCGCAGATCCTGCGCGCGGTCCGCGCCACCGCCGGCACCTTCCTCACCGTGACGGAGGAGCAACTCCGTTCGGCACAACTCGACTTGGCCCGACGCGGACTGTACGTGGAACCGACCGGCGTCGCCTGCTGGGCCGCCGTCCGCGCCAACCCACCGCGCCCCGGCAGCACCGTCGTACCGCTGTGCGGGGCGGGCGCGAAGACGGGCCTCGCGGCCCCGCCGGAGGAAGGACCTCAGCCGGTCCGTTAGGTGCCGTGCGCCGCGTACCGGACGAGCACGGCCCGCTCCCCCTCGAAGCGTTCCTCCAAGCACTCCTCGAAGCACTCCTCGAAGCACTCCTCGCGGGACGCGCCGAGCGCGAACCGCAGGAGTACGGAGGAGGGTTCACCGAGAAACATCGGGCCCGACCGTCAGGCCCCTTGTTCGTACGCGATCCGGGGCTTGGCCGTCGCCATCCACTCCGAACCCAGCCATCCGGCCGCGAGGAGGGTCGCCGCCAGCGCCAGGGCGAGCAGCGCGGGCCGCCGACGGCGCAGCAGCGCCCAGACGGCGAGCGTGAGGGCGGGCGTGACGACCAGCAACACCGGCAACTGCACCCACAGCACGCTGAAGTTCCGCCCCTCCCCCTCGAAACCCCCGGCCAGCGCGGGACCCGCACCCATCCCCCAGACCAGGAATCCGGTCAGGAAGCCGCCCAGAAGGGCAAGACAGCCGATTCCGTCCTTCATGGCCAGGAGGACGCGCGAGGAGCCGCCCGGGTTCCGGGTTTCCGGATGTCCCGCTTCCGGGCCGGTGGGCCGAGGCCGGGGACTAACCGAGAGCCCGCCGCCCGGGGCCTCACCAGCCGTGCGAGAGCCCGCCGTCTCAGAACTCGCCGGCTCAGAACTCGTCGGCGCCGTTGCGCAGCTCGTACGTCCAGTAGCCCGTCTTGGCGACGGCCTCGTCCACGGCCAGACCGCCCGCCGGAGCCTTGACGTCGACGCTGCCCTCGGTGGGCGCGCCACCGGTGAAGAAGTTGACGCTGAAGGAGGTGACGACCTTGTTGTCCTCGTGGACACCACCGTTGGCGATGCGCACGTTCGCGTACGCCGGGGCGCCCGCGGCCAGGACGACCGGGGCGGCCGGCTTGCTCTTGGCGACGGCCGGGATGTCCTTGGCGGTCTGGATCTGGCCGAACGCGAGCAGCGGGTAGCCCTCAAGGCGGCAGGAGTGGCCGGAGATGTTCTTCGCGGTGAGCGTGATGTGCTCGGTCGGCACCTCGTCGGCCTTTTCCGCGGTGACCTTCACGTCCTTGAACGTGCAGCTCGGTGTGGAGCCCGAAGCCTTGGCGGCGGCCGGGGCCGCGGCCTTGCCGGAGGAAGCCGAACCGCCGGTGCCCGAACCGCTGCTCTTCGAGCCGCCGGAGGTGGAGGCGGTGGTGGCCTCGGTGGTCGTACCGGACGTGTCCGTCGCGGTGGAGTCCTGCGAGCCGTTCGCGGCCGCGGCGCCGGCGGACGCGGAGGCCGAAGCGGGGACGGAGGCGGCCCCGGCGCCCTCGTCCCGGCCCTTGTCGTCCCCGCCGCCACAGGCGGTGAGGCCCAGCGACAGGGCGGCGACGGCAGCGACGGCCAGGACGGTGTTCTTGGAGTTCTTACGGTGGTTGCGCATGGTCCTTCTTCCCCCGGTTCAGTTCGGACGGCCCCGCACTCGGTGCCACCTCTACTGTCGCGCCCGCCCTTGCCGTCCGGCTTGCGTACCGCTAACGCCCTCTTGCCGCCCGCTCACCTGCGACTTCGCCGCCCACCCGGCACCCTCACGCCGTCCTCACGCGACCGGACGGCCGGAGTCCGATCACCCCCGGGTCAGGGCCGATCTGCCACAGGCCGGCCCTCGCTCGGACCCACGGCCCCGAGACGCGCCTGCTCCTCCTCGACGATCCGGCGGGCCAGCTCGGTGTCCGACACGTCGACGGCGTCGGGATCCGCCTCGGCCACGGCACTGCGCCGGGCATACGCGTCGAAGAGCCGGTTCTTCTCCTCCAGCATCGCGACCAGCCGCTCGTCCACGCCCCCGGTGGCCAGCAGCCGGTGCACGCGGACCGGCCTGACCTGGCCCATCCGATGGGCCCGCGCCACCGCTTGGTGCTCGATGGTCGGCTTGATCTGCGGCTCGCAGAGCACGACGACGGAGGCGGCCTGCATATTGAGCCCGACGCCGGCCGCCTGGATCTGGGCCAAGAGCACCGCGGGCCCCGGCACGGCGGCGAACTCGTCGACGATCCCCTGCCGCCGCGCCGCCGGAACCGAACCGTCGAGCGGACCGCACACCGTCGCCCCACCGCCGGCGAGTTCCGCGGCGAGCGCGTCCTTCACCACGCTCAGCACGTCCTTGAAGTACGAGAAGACCACCGTCTTCTGCCCGTTCTCACCGGCTTCCCGGACGATCTCGCGCAGCCGCTCCAGCTTGGCGGAGCCCGTGGGACGCGCGTAGGCGGCCCGGCGCATCGCCATGAAGTTGCCGGCGTGCACGGCCTCCCGGTACGCCGCGTCGTCCGACGCGCTCGGCTGCTCCCACTCGTCGGTCCGCTGGAGGCTCGGGAGTTCCGTCAGCACGTCCTCCTGGTTGCGCCGGAGGTACACGGGCGCGACGGCCTGGCGAAAAGCGACCGACCCGACCGGTCCGCCCTGCCCGCCGAGGGTGTCCGCTACGCCGGCATCGAGCATCCCGACCAGATTGCGGAACTCCCCGACCCGGTTCTCCATCGGCGTCCCGGTCATGAACAGGGCGCGCTCGCAGCGCTCGGCCCACAGCGCGACCGCCTGGGACCGCTTGGCCTGCGGGTTCTTCACCGCGTGCGCCTCGTCGACGACGAGCAGCCCGACCTCCCCGCCACCCGGCGCCGGAAATCCGCGCAGCGCCTCGTACGTGGTCACCCCGACCCCGCCCCGTCCCTTCCAGTCCGCGAACGCCTCGTGCCGGTCGGGCCCGTGGAGCACCACGACCCGCAGGGCGCTGCGGGCCTCGATCTCCCGGGTCCAGTTCACGAGGACGCTCGCCGGACACACCACGACGAAGTGGCTCTGCCCCTCGGCGGCCAGGTGCGCGAGGACGGCGATCGCCTGGATCGTCTTCCCGAGCCCCATCTCGTCGCCGAGGACCACCTTGCGCTGGGCGAGGGCGAAGCGGGCGCCGAACGCCTGGTAGCCGCGCAGCGAGACCCGCCGGTGGGTGTCGTCGAGCTGCTGGGCGCGCACCCGCTCGGCGATGCCCTCCGGCAGGAACCCCTCGGCGGCGGCCGCGTCCGGCAGCCGGCCGGAGATCTCGGCGAGCAGGCTGTAGTACTCGGCGGAGCGCAGCTCGAAGTCCACCCACGCCGCGACCTCGGACGCCGGTCCGCGCAGCAGGTCCACCGAGGCCTGGGCGAACAGCTCGGGCAACTCCTCCCGCGCCGCTTCCTCCGTCAGCTCACGGACCTCGGCGACCGCCGCCAGGGCCCGCGCCCGCTTCTCCTGACCGGCCAGCAGCATCCGGAACCGCCCCGCGGCGGGCTTCGCGTCGGCGAGCGGCGGACCGATCCGCTCGGCCAGCGCCACCGCGCGGTCCACCGCGCGCCGGGCCCCGGGACCGGCCTCCACCAGGACGTGCAGGGCGGTCACGAGCGCGGTGGTGTCCGGCTCGGGCCGGTCGACGTCGATGCGCACGGCGACCGTCTCGTGCACGGCCTCGGCCAGCCGGCGCGCGGCGGCCAGCGCCTGATCGGCCGTACGCTGCCCGACCCCGGGTATCTGCCGCAGCCGATAGGAGCCGGCGTCGAGCACCCGCCCGACCGTGCCGAAACCGTTCTTCTCGACCTGCCCCAGCCGCAGCCGCCCCTCGGTGACATCCTGCAGCCGGGAGACGGGCAGGGCGTCGAGCTCGCGCGCGACCGCCGCGTCGTGGAGCGGCTTCAGCGCGGCCCGTACGGCGTCGACCGCCCGCGCGTGATCACCGGCCACGGCCCGCGCCGCCTCGTACAGCCGCACCCCGTCGGCGACCGCCTCCCGCTCCCCACGCCCCACGCGCCCGCCCCTCTCGTACCGTCCCCGCATCCTCCCACCGGCCACGACCGCTTCCACTACCGTGCCCCCATGACCGCATTGCCCGACTGGATGCATCCGCCGCGCGCCCGCCGGCATCTTCCGGAACACCCTCCGCCGTACGGTTCCCTTCGAGATCAGCCTCGACCTCGACAAACTCACGCCGCCTCGCCGCCGCTGACCTTGCCGGCCATGGGGCTCCCCGACCGGGGTCCTCGCGGTATCGGCCCGTAAACGCAGAAAAGCCCCGCACCATAAGGTGCGGGGCTTCCCCACAAAAATTGTTCGGCGGCGTCCTACTCTCCCACAGGGTCCCCCCTGCAGTACCATCGGCGCTGAAAGGCTTAGCTTCCGGGTTCGGAATGTAACCGGGCG
>NZ_JBEYZX010000025.1:0-92477 GCF_040646255.1 Streptomyces sp. NPDC046203
GCGCTTCCTTCGTTTCCGACTCTATCAGATCTTTCCGATCCGATTTCCTCGGTGCTTTCCGGTCCCGGTCGCTTTCGCTTCCGTTCCCTTCTCGCTTTTCGAGCTTATCAGACCCTTTCGGCTCCGATTCACTCTCCGCTTTCCAGTCCTTTTCGGCTTTCACCGTCAAGGCCCTTCGGCGAGGTCAAACAGTATCAGGCTTTTTCGTTCCCTCCGACCGCTCCCTACGCGCAGCGCAGAGTGCGGTCCTCTGAGGTGAGGATCCGGCCTGATGGGTGCTGCCGACCCGCGGTGGAACCGCTCTGGGGTCAGGCAGGAACCCGACAGTACCTCTCCGTGTCACCGGACGCAAACCGTCGCCGGTGGTCCCTAGCCCGCGCCAAACGGTACGTCTCATGGAGAACCGGGACTTCCTATGACATAGGCTGCGGAAACACTATGCCGTCCAGGACAGGCAGGGACGGCGCAACACGCATCTCCGCCCTCGGGAGGCTCCCCATGACCACCGTGACGTCGCCGCTCGCCGGACGCGCCATCGGTCTCGCCAATGTGCCCGACCCCGTCTTCTCCGGCGCGATGGTCGGTCCCGGCACCGCCGTCGACCCCGTGCGCGAGCCCTCCGAGGCCGTCTCGCCCATCGACGGTGTCGTCGTCTCCCTTCACCCGCACGCGTACGTCGTGGTCGACCAGGAGGGTCACGGGGTGCTCGTCCACCTCGGTATCGACACCGTCCAGCTCAACGGGGAGGGCTTCGAGCTCCTCGTGAACAAGGGGGACACCGTGACGCGCGGCCAGGCCGTCGTGCGCTGGAACCCCGTCGCGGTCGAGGAGGCGGGCAAGTCCGCCATCTGTCCGGTCGTGGCCCTGGAGGCCACCACGGACGCGCTCTCCGAGGTCGTCGAGACCGGCGAGGTGAAGTCCGGCGACCAGCTCTTCGCCTGGAGCTGATCGACCGCTCATCCTGAGGGGTGAGCGCGCAGAGGACATTCGAAGCGGCGGCACGGCCGTCGCACGACTCGGAGACGGGTGAGATGGAGACAACGCTGCGAGGCGTCGGGGTCAGCCATGGGGTGGCGATCGGCCAGGTCCGGCATATGGGGACGGCGGTACTGGAGCCGCCGGCCAAGCAGATCCCGGCCGACGAGGCGGAGCGCGAGCAGGGGCGCGCCCGTCAGGCCGTGGAAGCCGTGGCCGCCGACCTGAACGCGCGGGGTCATCTGGCCGGCGGTGAGGCGCAGGCCGTGCTGGAGGCCCAGGCCATGATCGCTCAGGACCCGGAGCTGATCGCCGACGTGGACCGGCGGATCGCGGTCGGCAGTACGGCCGAACGCGGGATCTACGACGCGTTCTCGCACTACCGGGAGCTGCTCGCGGGCGCCGGTGAGTACATGGCGGGCCGGGTCGCCGACCTGGACGACGTGCGGAACCGGATCGTGGCGCGGCTGCTCGGGGTGCCGATGCCCGGGGTGCCGGACAGTGACGAGCCGTACGTCCTGATCGCGCGCGATCTGGCGCCGGCGGACACCGCGCTGCTCGATCCCTCGCTCGTGCTCGGGTTCGTGACCGAGGAGGGCGGGCCGACCAGCCACAGCGCGATCCTGGCGCGGGCTCTCGGGGTGCCGGCCGTGGTCGCGCTGCCGGGCGCGGTCGATCTGCCGGAGGGCACGGTCGTCGCGGTGGACGGTTCCACCGGCGAGATCTTCGTGCATCCGAGCGACGAGAAGCGGGCGGCGATGACGCGGGCCGCCGAGCAGCGCAAGGCCGCGCTCGCCGCGTCGACGGGTCCCGGGGCGACCTCGGACGGGCACAAGGTGCCGCTGCTCGCGAACGTGGGTGGTCCGGCGGACGTTCCGGCGGCGGTCGAGGCCGGGGCCGAGGGCGTCGGTCTGTTCCGTACCGAGTTCCTGTTCCTGGACGACAGCGCGAAGGCGCCGTCCGAGGAGAAGCAGATCGAGGCGTATCGCAAGGTACTGGATGCCTTCCCCGAGGGGCGGGTGGTCGTACGGGTGCTGGACGCGGGCGCGGACAAGCCGCTGGACTTCCTGACGCCGGCCGACGAGCCGAACCCGGCGCTGGGCGTGCGGGGTCTGCGGACGCTGCTCGACCATCCCGAGGTGCTGCGGACCCAGCTGACGGCGCTGGCGAAGGCCGCCGCCGGGCTGCCGGTGTATCTGGAGGTCATGGCGCCGATGGTGGCCGACCGTACGGACGCGAAGGCGTTCGCCGACGCGTGCCGTGAGGCGGGGCTGCGGGCGAAGTTCGGCGCGATGGTGGAGATTCCGTCCGCCGCGCTGCGGGCGCGGTCGATCCTTCAGGAGGTCGAGTTCCTGTCGCTGGGCACGAACGACCTGGCGCAGTACACCTTCGCCGCCGACCGTCAGGTGGGTGCGGTGTCGCGGCTGCAGGATCCGTGGCAGCCCGCGCTGCTCGACCTGGTGGCGCTGTCCGCGGAGGCCGCCAAGGCCGAGGGCAAGAGCTGTGGGGTGTGCGGTGAGGCGGCGTCGGATCCGCTGCTCGCCTGTGTGCTGACGGGTCTCGGGGTGACCTCCCTGTCGATGGGCGCCGCGTCGATCCCGTATGTGCGGGCGACGCTGGCGAAGTACACGCTGGCGCAGTGCGAGCGGGCCGCCGCCGCGGCGCGGGCGGCAGACACCGCGCACGACGCCCGGGTGGCCGCGCAGGCGGTGCTGTCCGGGGAGTGATCCCGGGCGGAGCGCAGGACTGAACGACGAGGCCGAAGGGGCTTCCCGCCGTGGACGGCGGGAAGCCCCTTCGGTGTCAGTGGGGGTGCGCGTGGGGGTGGTCGTCCGGGTCGAGGGGGAAGCCCGCGCGGTAGTCGGCGTGGGACTCGGGGGCGATGGGCTCGCCGGTGAGGGCGTCCGTGCAGTAGGCGTCGAAGACCTCGGCCTCGGTGAGGGGGTCGAGCCGGCCGTCGCGCAGACGCCAGCCGTGCAGCCGGTCGGGGGCGCCGGGCGTGGCGGTGCGCAGGACGAGGCCGCCGGGGGTGCCTCGGGCGATGCCGGCGGCGAGGACCGAGGTGAATTCGGCGGCCTCGGTGCGGTCGAGGAGAGCGGGGCCGGTGTCGTCGCGGGTGGCGTGCAGGACGGCGACGAGCTGGTCGTCCTCGGCGGGGACGCTGCACACGAGGTGGTGGGTGCCGGGGCCGGCCGCGTCGAGGAGGCGCAGGAGCAGCCGGCCGGCCCGGTCGTAGGAGGCGCGGCCGATGTCCTGGCCGCAGTCGGCGCAGGTGCCCGCCTCGCCGAGCAGCGTCGTGGCGTACTCCCAGGTGGCGTGGCGGACGGCGATGTCGATCAGGAGGGGGACGAGGGTGTCGAGGGGTTGTCCGGTGTAGGTGACGCCGGCTCCGGTGGCGGCGGTGTCGGCGGCGTAGCGGGCGCGGCTGGTGGGGTGGTCGGGATCGAGGCCGGTCGCGGCGCAGTAGTCGGCGTACTCCTCGGGGTCGAAGAGGACGACGGTGGTGTGCCCGCCGGTGGTGGCGAGGGACTTCAGGAGTGCTTCGGCATGGGCGAGGTACCCGGGGTGGTCGTCGAAGGGGAAGGTCGTGTACCGGCGCATGGCGGCGAAGTCCTCTCCGTCCGCGAGGAGGGCGAGGGTGCTCGTGGTGTCGCGGCGCAGGGCGCGCCGGAGTGTCGCGGTGGTGTGGGTGCCGGTGTGGTTCCGACGGGTCATGTCTCCCCCTGAGCGCTGTCGATTCAGTGCTCACTCACCGTAACCTTCGCCACTGACAGTGACGGTGCGGGCGGGTCGACGGCGTCGACGCGGTCGCGGATCAGCCGGTACTGGGCCGCTCCCGCCGCGATGAGGGCGAGGCCGAGGACCGGCCAGGCGAGGGCGCCGACGCTCATCACCCCGGTGACGACCAGGGGGCCCGCGAAGCGCTGGCCGGACTGGGCGAGGCCGTGGACGCCGACGTAGGCGCCCTGGGCCTCGGCGGGCGCGAGGGCGACGGAGAGTTCCCAGGAGGAGGTGGCGTGGATGATCTCGGCGAAGGTCAAGGCCGTGACCGCTACGGAGAGGGCCGTGATGGCGACGGCGGGTCCGCCGGTGGCGGAGGCGGCGAGCGCGAGGGTGCCGAGGAGGAAGAGGCCGGTCAGGGGGATGACGAGGCGTCGGGCGGCGCGGGTGGTGGCGCCGAAGCGGGCGAGCGGGACCTGGAAGAGGACGACGAGGACGGTGTTGAGGACGAGGAGGAGCGGGGCGAGTCCGACGGGCGCGGTGGTGGCGTGGATGAGCCAGAGCGGGATGGCGACCTGGAGGATCGTGTCGTCGAGGTAGAGGGCGGCGTCGGTGGCGACGTAGCCGAGGAAGGTGCGGTCGCGCCAGGGGTTGGCGGGCTTCGTCACCGGGGTGTCGCCGCCGGAGCCGGTGGAGCCGGCCGAGCCGTCGGGACTGTCGGGGCTCTTGGGGCTCTTGGGGCTCTTGGAACCGGTCGAGCCGGTCGAGCCGGTGACGACGCGGGCCGGGGCGGGGGGTTCGGCGCAGCGCAGGGTGAGGGCGGCGATGACGGCGTAGCTGACGACGTTGCCGATGAGGAGGAGTCCGTAGACGCGGGTGCTGCCGGTGGCGAGCGCGGCGGCGGCGCCGAGGCCGCCGATGGACCAGCCGATGTTGACGGTGGTGCGCTGGATGGCCTGGTAGCGGACCCGCTCGGAGCCGGCGAGGCGGGCGGCGAAGAGCTTGACGAGGACGCTGCCGGCGCGGTCCGGGAGGGCGCCGAGGGCGGAGAAGAGGGTGAGGAGGAGGAAGTCGTCGGTGGTGAGGAGGGCCAGCAGGGCGACGGCGCGCAGGAGTTGTGCGGCGGCGATGAGGCGGACGAGGGGGAAGCGGTCGGCGAGGCGGCCGGCCAGCGGGGCGCCGGCGACTCCGACGCCTCCGGAGATCGTCATGAGGAGGCCGACCTGGCCGAGCCCGAGGCCGGAGACGTAGGTGAAGTAGAGGGCGGTGCAGCCGGCCCAGAGGCCGGTGCCGGTCTTGTCGACGATGCTGACGACGAGCATGCGGCGGCCATCGCGGCCGCCGGGTACGCGGTCGAGAGCGGTGCGGTGCCATGCGGTCGGGCGGCTCACTCGGTTCCCCCTTGACACGAGTTATGTATTGATACAGAGTTCAGTACGTGGCAACACAATATGCGATCACAGGGACGACGGCCAAGGGGATCGCCGCGTCCATCGAGCGCGGCGTGGCCGAGGGCGCGCTCGCACCGGGAGACGCGCTGCCTCCCGTACGGCGGCTCGCCGACGAACTCGGCGTCAGTCCGGGCACGGTGGCGACGGCGTACAAGGAACTGCGCGGGCGTGGACTGGTCGTCACCCGCGGCCGGGGCGGCACGGTGGTGGCGGAGGCGCCCTCGGTGGCGTCCCGGCGGCCGCTGCGCGTACCGCCCGGCCTGGTGGACCTGGCCAGCGGCCTGCCCGATCCCGCCTTCCTGCCGGTGCTGCGCCCGCCCGCCGAGTGGCGCCCGGTCTTCGGCTCGCACCGGGCCGAGCCCCGGCTCACCCGGCTGGAGGAGCTGACCCGGGACTGGTTCGCACGGGACGGCGTCCCGGCGGAGCGGGTCACCTTCGCGCACGGGGCGCTCGACTGCATCGCCCGGCTGCTCTCCGTCGAGCTGCGCCCCGGGGACGCGGTGGCGGTGGAGGACCCCGGGTTCCACCATCTCCTGGACCTCGTACCGGCCTTGGGGCTGCGGACGGTCCCGGTCGCCGTGGACGGGGAGGGCATCACCCCCGACGCGCTGCGGACGGCGCTGCGGGCCGGGGTACGGGCCCTGGTGTGCACCCCGCGCGCGCAGAACCCGACCGGGGCGGCCTTCTCCCCCGCGCGACGCGACGAACTGGTGGCGCTGCTGCGGGAGTTCCCCGAGGTCCTGGTCGTCGAGGACGATTACACCGTGGAGATCGAGGGGCCGGCGGCGGCCACCCTCGCCTCGGCCGGTCTGGAACGCTGGGCGCAGGTGCGCACCGTCTCCAAGCGGCTGGGGGTCGACCTGCGGTGGGCGGGGGTGGCCGGTGATCCGGTGACCATCGCCCGGCACGACGGGCGGATGCTGATGACCTCCGGCTGGGTCAGCCACATCCTCCAGGAGACGGTGGCCGGGCTGCTCGCCGATCCGGACGTGGCGCGGCTGGTGGCGGCGGGCGAGGCCGCGTACACGGAGCGACGGGATGCCCTGACCGGCGCGCTGGACGCGTACGGCATCCGCTCAGCCGGCGGGAGCGGCGTCAATGTGTGGGTGCCGGTGCGCGACGAATCGGCGGTCGTGAACGGGCTGCGGACGCACGGCTGGTGGGTGGCGGCCGGCGCGCGGTTCCGGATCGCCGCGCCCACCGGCGTACGGATCACGACGGCGACCCTGCTGCCGGACGACGCCCGGCGGCTGGCGGCGGACTTCGCGGAGGTGCTGGGGGACGCGCAGGCGACGTACGGGGGCTGACGCCCGGACGGCCCGGACGGCGGCGGACGACATCGGCGGCCTGGTCAGCACCGAGGGCCCGCGCGGATCGCGCGGGCCCTCGGTGCGTACGGACGCCGGGTCAGCCGGTCTTGCGGGTGCGGGCCAGCTCCTCGTAGAAGTCCAGCAGGCCGAGGTTGTCGACCGAGCCCGGGTTGACGGCCTTGGCCATCGGGGTGCCCTGGAGGAGGCGCTTGACCGGGACCTCGATGCGCTTGCCCGTGAGGGTGTGCGGGATGCCGGGGACCTCGATGACGGTGTCGGGGACGTGGCGCGGGGAGAGCTCGGCGCGGATGGTGGTCTTGATCCGGCCGATCAGTTCCTCGTCGAGGGTGGCGCCTTCGGCGAGGTGGACGAAGAGCGGCATCCAGTAGCCGCCGTTCGGCTCCTCCAGGCCGATGACGAGGGACTCGCGGATCTCGGGAAGGCGCTCGACCGCCTCGTAGATATCGGCGCTTCCCATCCGGACGCCCTGGCGGTTCAGGGTGGAGTCGGAGCGGCCGTGGATGACGACCGAGCCGCGCTCGGTGAGGGTGATCCAGTCGCCGTGCCGCCACACGCCGGGGAACATCTCGAAGTAGCTGTCGTGGTAGCGGCTGCCGTCCGGGTCGTTCCAGAAGCGGATCGGCATGGAGGGCATCGGCCGGGTGACGACCAGTTCGCCGACCTCGCCGACGAGCGGCTTGCCCGACGGGTCCCAGGATTCCAGGGCGGTGCCGAGGCCGGCCGCCTGCAGTTCGCCGATGTGGACCGGGAGGGTGGGGACGGCTCCGGCGAAGCAGGAGCAGACGTCGGTACCGCCGCTGACGGAGGCGATCCACAGATCGGCGCGGACCTCGTCGTGCAGCCAGCGGAAGCCGTCGGGCGGCAGCGGGGAGCCGGTGGTGGCGACGCACTTGACGCGGGAGAGGTCGAAGTCCCGGCCCGGGTGCACCTCGGCCTTGGCGCAGGCCATGACGTACGCGGCGGAGGTGCCGTACAGGGTGGCGCCGGTGCGCTCGGCGACGCGCCACTGGGCGCCGGTGTCGGGGTAGCCGGGGCTGCCGTCGTACACCACCACGGTGGTACCGGTGAGCAGGCCGGAGACGAGGAAGTTCCACATCATCCAGCCGGTCGAGGTGTACCAGAAGAACACGTCGTCCGGGCCGAGGTCGCAGTGCAGGCCGAGCTGCTTGAGGTGCTCGATCAGGATGCCGCCCTGGGACTGCACGATGGCCTTGGGCAGACCGGTGGTGCCGGAGGAGTACAGCACCCACAGCGGGTGGGAGAAGGGGACCTGCTCGTAGACCGGCTCGGTGTCCGCGGCGGTCAGCGCGGACCACTCCAGGGTGCCCTCCGGGGCCGGGGTGCCGAGCAGCGGGATGTGGACGACGGCGCGCAGCGTGGGGAGTTCGGCACGCAGTTCGGCGACGGTGTCGCGGCGGTCGTGCTCCTTGCCGCCGTAGCGGTAGCCGTCGACGGTGAACAGGACGACGGGCTCGACCTGCTGGAAGCGGTCGAGGACGCTGCGGGCGCCGAAGTCGGGGGCGCAGGAGGTCCAGACGGCGCCGACGGCGGCGGCGGCGAGGAAGGCGGTGATCGCCTCGGGGATGTTGGGCAGGTAGCCGCTGACCCGGTCGCCGGGCCGGACGCCGAGACGGCGCAGTTCGGCGGCGAGGGAGCCGACCTGGCGGCGCAGTTCGGCCCAGGTGATCGGGGTCGGCTCCTGTGTCTCGTCCACATGAAGCAGTGCGGTGTCGTGAGGGCGCTCCTCGGCGGCGCGCAGCGCGTGCTCGGCGTAGTTGAGGGTGGCGCCCGGGAACCAGTCGGCGCCCGGCATGGCGTCGTCGCCGAGGACCCGCTCGTACGGGGTCGCGAAGCGGACGTCGAACCACTCGGCGACGGCCGCCCAGAAGGCTTCGAGGTCGTCGACGGACCAGCGGTGCAGGGCCGCGTAGCCGCCGTCGGCCGGGGCCCCGTGGCGCTCGGCCGCCCAGGCCTGGAAGCGGGTGACGGCGGCCGCGGCGACGCGGTCCTCGTCCGGCTGCCAAAGCGGCTCGGTCTGCGCTGATGTCATCGGTCGACTCCCTGGAGCTGTACACGGGCTAGGCGTGTGCCCCGCGCACATGCTGCGGTGTGCGCGCGACGCGGCTGACAGGACGATGCCATGGGATGCCCGTTCGCACCAGGGTTCGCCGCCCATGGTCCGGTAGGTGAATATGTGCTCTGACCATGGGTGAACGGCAGTTGAACGATGCTCACCTGCCGCTTCGGGGATGGCAGGGTGAGCCGCATGAACGGTCGTGAGCGGGTGCGCTCGGTGAAGGTGCTGGGGTCGGCGCAGGCGCTGCGCGCGGTGGGGGCGGCGTGGCGACGGCGCCGCACCGACGCGCGGGCGCTGCCGCCGCGGGGGCCGGAGCGGGCCCGGACCCCGGGGCCGGTGTGGGCGGCGATCCCCCGGCCCGGCGGCGGGATCGTCCGTTTCGACCGGGCCGAACTGCGGGTGTCGGTGGCGGCGGCCGGCATCGTCTTCTGGTCCTGGGACGGGGCGGCGGAGCTGCCGTCGTACGCGCTGGCGGGCGAGCCGCCCGCGCCGGATCCGCGGGCCGTCCTGGAGCCGGACACCGACGGCGGCTGGCGGGTGGTGTCCAAGCGGGTGACGGTCGCGGTGTCCCGGCACGGGGCGGTGGAGGTGCGCACGCCGGGTGGCGTGGTGCTGCGCCGGGATCTGCCGCCGCGCTGGTGGGAGCCGGTGTCGGAGGGGGCGGGGAAGGCAGGAAAGGCGGGGAAGGCCGGGAGGTACGGGGAGACCGGAAGACCTAACGGGGCCGGGAGGTCCGAGGAGGCCGGGGGTGTCTCGCCGGGCGGGGTGGCTGCGGGGGGAACGGCATCGGACGGGACCGTCTCGGACGGGGTCACTCCGGACCGGGCCGCTTCCGGTGGTGCGGCTCCGGACGGGGCTGCTTCCAGGGGCTCGGCACGCTGGGTGCAGCGCAGCGAGGTGCCTGCGGACGCGCGGTTCTTCGGGCTCGGCGGCCGGGCCTCGGGGCCTCGGCTGCGGGACGGGACGTACCGGCTGTGGAACACCGACCCCGGCCCCTTCTCTCCCGCTGACGACCCGCTGTACATCACCATGCCGGTCCAGCTGGTGGTCGCGGACGCGGGGACGCATCTGGCCTTCTACGACAGCTCCTGGGACGGCCGGGTGGTCCTCGCCGAGGGCGCGGAGGGCGCCGGGTCCGGGCACGACCGGCCCGGCACCAGCGAACTGCGCGTGGACGGCGGCCCGTTGCGCTGCTGGGTCCTGGTCGGCACCCCCGCGCGCGTCCTGCACGGCTGGTCCGCGCTCACCGGCGCGCCCGCGCTGCCGCCGTCCTGGGCGCTGGGCCCGCAGCACGCGCGCTGGGGCTTCGGCAGCGAGCGGGAGGTCCGGCGGGTGGTGGACGGCTACCGGGACCGGGGGCTCGCGCTGTCCGCGCTGCACCTGGACATCGACCACTACGACGGCCACCGGGTCTTCACGGTGGACCGGGAGCGCTTCCCTGATCTGCCGGGGCTCGCGGCCGAGCTGCGCGAGCGCGGGGTGCGTCTGGTGTCGATCGTCGACCCGGCGGTGAAGGCGGAGCCGGGCGATCCGGTGTACGAGAGCGGGCGGGCGGCCGGTGCGTTCGTACGGGACGGGCGGGGCAGGGAGGTCCGCGGGGTGGTGTGGCCGGGGACGTGCGTCTATCCGGACTTCACCGATCCGGAGGCCCGGACGTGGTGGGGCGCGCTGTACGAGGAGCGGCTGGCGCAGGGCTTCTCCGGCATATGGCACGACATGAACGAGCCGGTGTCGTTCACCGCGTTCGGGGACCGGACGCTGCCGCGCTCGGCCCGGCACCGGCTGGAGGGGCGGGGCGGGGACCACCGCGAGGCGCACAACGTGTACGGGCTTGCCATGGCCCAAGCCGGATACGAGGGGCTGTGCCGGCTGCGGCCGAAGGAACGGCCGTTCCTCTTCTCGCGCTCCGGGTGGGCGGGGATGCAGCGGTACGGGGGGACCTGGTCGGGCGATGTGGCGACCGGCTGGCCGGGGCTGCGGGCCTCGCTGGCGCTGGTCCTGGGCCTCGGGCTGTGCGGGGTGCCGTACTCGGGGCCGGACATCGGCGGCTTCGACGGCAGTCCGTCACCGGAACTGTTCCTGCGCTGGTACCAACTGGGGGCGTGGCTGCCGCTGTTCCGGACGCACGCGGCGATCGACGCGGGGCGGCGCGAGCCGTGGGAGTTCGGTCCCGAGGTCCTGGAACACGCGCGCGTGGCGCTGGCGGAGCGGGAGCGGCTGCTGCCGTACTTCGTCACCCTCGCGCGGCTCGCCCGGACGACCGGCGCCCCCTATGTGCGGCCGGTGTGGTGGGGGACGCCCCAGGACCGGGCGCTGCGGGACTGCGAGGACGCCTTTCTGCTCGGGGACGCGCTGCTGGTCGCACCGGTGCTGACGGCGGGCGTGGACCGGCGGACGGTACGGCTGCCGCGCGGGCGCTGGTACGACACGGCGACCGGGCGGGCGTACGAGGGCCCGGGGCAGGTGCTGCTCGACGCGCCGCTGTCACGGGTGCCGGTGCTGGCCCGGGCGGGCGCGGTGATCCCGGTCCGGGGCGGGAACGGGGAATCCGAGGACGGGAAGGCCGGAGAGGACGGTGCCGGGCCGGTCCTGGAGGTGTGGGCGCCCGCGGCAGGGCGGACGGGCGGCGGCCTGGTGGTGCGGGACGCCGGGGACGGCTGGGCGCCGGAGCGGATCGAGCGGTACCGGTCGCGGCTGGTGGACGGGCGGGTCGTGGTGGAGCGGATGGCGGAGGACGGGGCGGTGGAGCCGGACCTGCGGGTGCGGGTGCGCGGGCTCGAAGCCGACGGAGACGGCGGAGGCGGCTGAGGGACGGAGGCGGTCGGGGGTTACGGCCAGGAGGACGCGGCGGGGCCGGGGCAGCGCGCCCCGGCCGTACGTCCCCGCGCGGGCGCGCGTCAGCCGTACGTCCCCGCGAAGAACCGCCGTACCGCCTCCGTGTGCAGCGGGAACGCCAGCTCCTCCGGCCCGTACAGCAGATGGTGCCCGCTGGTCTCGTCGGTCGGGGCCGACGGCGGGAGGGCGGCGGCCGGGCGGGGCGGCAGCAGGCCGAAGAGGAGCAGATGGCCGCCCGGGGAGCTGAGAACGTCGGCGAGCCGTACGTCTTTGGCGGTGGCCTCGATGCCGGTCTCCTCGCGCAGTTCGCGGACGACGGCCTCGTGCCAGTCCTCGCCGAAGTCGATGAAGCCGCCGGGCAGGGCGACGCGGCCGGTCTGGGGCGCGATGGCGCGGGTGATGACGACGAGGGCGGTGCGCCGGTGTGCGTCGGTCACCGGCAGCAGGGCGACGGCGACCGGAGTCGGGTTGCGGTAGGCGGTCGTGCCGCAGGCGGCACAGCGTCGGGGCCAGCCGGAGGCCACGGCGTAACGGGTGCCGCAGGCGGAGCAGTGGCTGTGCGGCGCGGGATGCGGGATGTCGGTCACGCGTCGACCGTAGGGGATCGGCCTTCCCCGCCGCTGCCGGAACTGATAGATGGTGCACATGACAGGACTGACAAGGCCGACCGGGCCCGCGACCCCCTCCCCGCTCGTCTCCGCCGTCCGCTCCCTCGGCGCGCTGGCCACCGCCGCCCTGCTCGCGGTGACCGCCGCCGCGCCGTCGGCGAGCGCCGCCCCGGAGCCCAAGGCCCCGGCGGAGTTCGTGGCCCTGGACCGGGTGGACCGGACCATCCTTCAGGAGATCCGTTACGCCACGCCGCACAACTTCGTGGGCGAGCCGGTGGACGGCTACCGACAGCCGATGTGTCTGCTGACCCGGCCGGCCGCCGAGGCGCTGCACCGGGCGCAGTCGAAGCTGGTGGCCCGCGGATACACGCTGAAGGTGTACGACTGCTACCGGCCGCAGCGGGCCGTGGACCACTTCGTGCGCTGGGCCGAGGACCTGGGCGACGAGCGGATGAAGCGGGAGTTCTATCCGCTGGTCGACAAGACGCGGCTGTTCGAGGACGGGTACATCGCGGAGAAGTCGGGGCACAGCCGGGGTTCGACGGTGGATGTGACGGTCGTACGGCTGCCCGCAGCCCCCACGCGCGCGTACGAGCCGGGCGAGCCGCAGGTGGAGTGCTTCCGGCCGCAGGCGGAGCGCTTCCCCGACAACTCCCTCGACATGGGGACGGCCTTCGACTGCTTCGACACGCTCTCGCACACCGACGATCCTCGGATCACGGGCGCGCAGCGGGCCAACCGGGATCTGCTGCGCGACGCGCTCGCCCCCGAGGGCTTCGTCAATCTGCCCGAGGAGTGGTGGCACTTCACGTTCAAGCCGGAGCCGTTCCCGGCCACCTTCTTCGACTTCCCGGTGGCGCGCCGGTCGGTGGGCGGGCACTGACGTCTCCCCCGGGGCCCCTCTGCCGAGTACCGCACCCTTCCCCGGCCGGAGCGGGCGTGCCATCCTCGGGTCATCTGACGCTTCGTCAGGTGACCCGGGGTGTGGAGGGGGTCGCGGATGGCACGCACACGCAGGCCGGTGGTGCCCGGCTGGTTCACGGACGACACCGCTCCCGACGGGGAGTTCCGGCTGCTGGGGACCCGCTGCACGGCGTGCACGGCGGTCTTCTTCCCCCGCGAGGACGACGGCTGCCGCGATCCGGACTGCCCGGGCGGGGGCGAGCTCGCCGAGACGCCGCTGTCCCGGCGCGGCCGCGTCTGGTCGTACACCGACGGCCGCTACCGGCCGCCCGCGCCGTATGTCTCGGACCCCGGCCGGGCCTGGGAGCCGTACACCCTGATCGCGGTGGAGCTGGCCGCCGAGGGCATCGTGGTGCTCGGGCAGGCGGCGCCCGGCGTACGGCCCGCCGATCTGGCCGTCGGGGCCGAGGCCGAGCTGGTGCCGGGCGTCCTCCACGAGGACGACGAGCACATCTGGACCACCTGGCACTGGCGGCCGGTCGCGGCGGCGACGGACGCCGAGGGGGCGCCGGGTACCGGGCCGTCCCCGTATCCCCAGGGGCCGGCGGCCGCGCGCGGGTCGGTGGACGGGCAGGGGCCGGTGGACGGGCAGGGGCCGGCATGACGGCCGACATCGCCGTCCTCGGCGCCGGGATGCATCCGTGGGGCAAGTGGGGCCGGAGCTTCACCGCGTACGGGGTGGCCGCCGCGCGGGCCGCGCTCGCCGACGCCGGCCTCGGCTGGCGGGACATCCCCTCGATCGTCGGCGCCGCCACCGTCCGGGGCGGCTACCCGGGCTACGTGGCCGGGGCCTCCTTCGCCCGGGCGCTCGGCTGGCAGGGTGCGCGAGTGACCAGCGTCTACGCGGCCTGTGCCTCGGGGGCGCAGGCGATCGCCGCCGCCCGCGCGCAGATCCTCGCGGGGCTCGCCGACGTGGTCCTCGTGGTGGGCGCCGACGCGGCGCCGAAAGGGTTCTTCGCCCCGGCGGGCGGCGAGCGCCCGGACGACCCCGACTGGTTGCGCTTCCGGGTGCTGGGAGCGACCAACCCGGCGTACTTCGGGCTGTACGCGCGCCGCCGGATGGCGCTGTACGGGGACACGCCCGAGGAGTTCGCCCTGGTGAAGGTGAAGAACGCGGCGGCGGGAGCGCTCAATCCGCTGGCCCGCTACCGCAAGCCGGTGAGCGCGCGGGAGGTGGCCGCCTCGCCCGTGGTCGCCGATCCGCTGCGGCTGCTCGACATCTGCGCGACCTCCGACGGGGGCGCGGCGCTCGTGCTGTCGAGTCCGGACTTCGCCCGGCGGCACGGGCATCCGGACCCGGTACGGATCCGGGCGGTGTCGACCGTCACCCCGGAGTATCCGCGCACGGTGCTGGATCTGCCGGACATCGCCACCGACCCGGCCCCGGCTCCCTCGGCGGGACCGGCCGCGACCGGCTCCCCCGCCGGGCGGCCCTCCCCTTCGTTCCGGGCGGCGATCGCGCGGGCCGCGTACGAGGAGGCGGGGCTCGGCCCGGAGGATCTGTCCCTGGCCGAGGTGTACGACCTGTCCACGGCGCTGGAGCTGGAGTGGTACGAGGATCTCGGGCTGTGCGCGGCGGGCGGGGGCGCGGCGCTGGTACGGGACGGGGTGACCGCGCTGGGCGGGCGCCTCCCGGTCAATCCGAGCGGCGGCCTCGCGTCGTTCGGCGAGGCCGTGCCGGCCCAGGCCCTCGCCCAGGTCTGCGAACTGACCTGGCAGCTGCGGGGCGTGGCCGGGGACCGGCAGGTGCCGGGGGCGCGGGCCGGGATCACCGCCAACCAGGGCCTGTTCGGACACGGTTCGGCGGTCGTGGCGGTCCGCTGAGGACCGGAACCGGGCCGGGGTCCTGGCCGGAATCCCGGCCCGGCCCCGGGCCGCGAGCACCCGTACGCCCCCGTGCGGGTGTGCACGGGGGCGTACGGACCGGCGGTACGGGGACGTACGTACCGGCCGGGCCGGTCAGCGGCCTGCCGGGGTGCCCGCCGTGGCGGGCGGCGGGTGCTCGGCCAGGACCAGGGCGTGCTGGACGACGGCCACCAGGACGTTCTTGACCGACTCGCGGTCGCGCGCGTCGCACATCACCAGCTCGACCTCGGGGTCGAGGTCGAGCGCGCCGCGCACCGTCTCCGCCGGGAAACGGCGCGCGCCCTCGAAGCAGTTGACGGCGACCGTGAAGGGGATGCCGCGCCGCTCGAAGTAGTCGATGGCGGCGAAGCTGTCCTCCAGACGCCGGGTGTCGGCGAGCACGACCGCGCCGAGCGCGCCCTGGGCCAGCTCGTCCCACAGGAACCAGAAACGGTCCTGCCCCGGCGTGCCGAACAGATAGAGGACCAGGTCGTCGCGCAGCGTGATCCGGCCGAAGTCCATGGCGACCGTGGTGGTCGTCTTGGTCTCGACGCCGTGCAGATCGTCGACGGGCCGGCCCGCCTCGCTGAGCATCTCCTCGGTCCGCAGGGGCCTGATCTCGCTGACCGACCCGACCATGGTGGTCTTGCCGACGCCGAAACCCCCCGCCACCAGGATTTTCAGCGTCACCGGCTCGACCGGCGGCTGCCTGTGGCCGGCTCCGGTTCTAGAGCGCCCGAAGGCCATTGATCACCTCACGAAGGATGCTCACATCCGGCAGCTCGGCCGGCGGAACGGGGCGGGTCACGTGCACGAGTTCGTCGTCCACGAGGTCGCCGATCAGGACCCGTACCACCCCGACGGGGAGGTCGAGCCCTGCGGCGAGTTCGGCGATCGACTGCGGCTGCTCGGAGCAGCGTTCGACGATCTCGACATGCTCGGGGGACAGCGTCTGATCACGGCCGGGGTCCTCGGCGGCCGGTTCCGGGACCACGATCGCGATCAGGTCGAGCCGGTGCCGGCTCGCGGCGCTGGTGCGGCCGCGGGTCATGGCGTACGGGCGGACCACCGGCCCCGCGTCGTCGTCGTACCAGTGGCCGGCCGCGTCCCGCTCGGACTGGTCTGCGTCGCTCATGCCGTCCCCCTCACTCATCCTCCGGTGGGCAGCCCGGACCGGGGCGCCGTGGCGAGGTGCGCGCCGACCCGCTTGACCATGAGGGTCATCTCGTAGGCGACCTGGCCGACGTCCGAATCGGCGTCGGCGAGCACGGCCAGGCAGCTGCCGTCGCCGGCGGCGGTGACGAACAGAAAGGCGTCCTCCAGTTCGACGACCGTCTGGCGGACCTTGCCGGCCTCGAAGTGCCGGCCCACGCCCTTGGCCAGGCTGTGGAAGCCCGAGGCCACGGCGGCCAGGTGCTCGCCGTCCTCGCGGGTCAGGTCCTGCGAGGCTCCGGTGGCCAGGCCGTCGCTGGAGAGCACCAGGGCCTTGCGTATGGAGGCGACGCGCTGGACCAGTTCATCGAGGAGCCAGTTCAGCTCTCCGTTGCCCTGGGCGGCGCTGTGGGTTGCTGCGGCGTTCGGTGCGGTCATCGACCGTCCCCCTCGGGTGTCGTTCCTGGTGCTGTCGTTCCGGGTCCTGCTGTTCCGGGTCCTGCGGCTCCGGGTCCTGCGGCTCCGGGGCGTACCGCCCGGAGGTCCGTCGTACCGGAGTCCGTCGACGGACTTCCGGGGTCCGCCGTACCGGAGTCCGTCGTACCGGAGTCCGCCGCCTCGGCGTTCTGCCGGCGGCCGCGCTGCCAGCCGCGCTGCATCGAGGCCATACGGCTGCGCACCTCCTCGGCGTCCCGCTCGAAGGAGTCGGCCTCGGCGGCGGCGCCGGCGGCCGTACGGTCCTCGTCGCGGGTGCCGTGCGCCCGCAGCTGCGGGGCGAGGCTGGCCTGGCGCACCCGGCGGGGCAGCCCGTCGAACGAGGGCGGCTCCTCCTCCTGGCGCGGTACGGGGACGAGGGTGGGCGCGGGCCGGACGCGAGCCAGTTCCATGGTGTCCCCGTCTCCCGGTCCGTGGCCGTGTCCCTGGTCGCGGCCCTGGCTCCGGCCGTGACCCTGACCGTGGCCGTCCGCGTCCGTGTGCTCGGAGTCGTCGCCCGCGGCGTTGTGGCCGGCCGGACCCGGATGGGCGCGGCCCGGCTCGTCGAGGCGCCGGCCGTGGTCGACGACGAGCGTCGGCGTACGGCGGCGGGGCAGCCGGGCGACGCCGTCGGCGGAGTCCTGGCCGGCCTGACCGGCCGTACCGGCCCCTCCGGCCGGGTCGTCGGTGCCTCGGCGGCGGTGCTCCCGGGCCCGGAACAGTCCGCCCCGCTCACTGTCGCTGTCGAGCAGGTCGGCCGCGCCGCCGAGCAGTTCGTCGAGGGAGTCGCCGTCCACCGGCGGTTCGAGTTCGACGGGGCCGTCCAGGACCGGGCTCGTGGCGGGTTCCGGGGCCGGGTCGGGGACCTTGGCGAGCGCGGGCCGGCGGCGGGGCAGTCCGGCCGGGCCGGCCGTCCGCGCGTGGTCGCCGCCCTCGACCGAGGCGCCGTCACGGCCGTCCGTCCGGCGGGCCGCGCCGTCGCGGTCCAGGCGGAAGCCCGCGCCCTGCGTCTCGGGGGCGTCGGTGAGCAGCGTGGCCGGGATGAAGACGACCGCGGTGGTCCCGCCGTACGGCGAGGTCTGGAGCGAGACCCGCACGTTCTGGCGCTGGGCGAGGCGGCTGACCACGAACAGGCCGAGGCGGTCGGTGTCGGACAGTTCGAACTCGGGGGTCTCGGCGAGCCGGAGGTTGGCTTCGAGGAGTGCCTCGGGGTTCATGCCGAGGCCCCGGTCGTGGATCTCCAGGGTGAACCCGTTGGCGACCCGCTCGCCGAGCACCTGGACGGCGGTGTGCGGGGGCGAGAACACGGTGGCGTTCTCGAGGAGTTCGGCGACGAGGTGGGTGAGGTCGGCGACGGCGGGGCCGCCGACGCCGAGCCGGGGCAGCCGGCGGACCTCGATGCGCTCGTAGTCCTCGACCTCGGCGACGGCGGCGCGTACGACGTCCATCAGCTGGACGGGCTTGCGCCACTGCCGGGACGGGGCCGCGCCGGAGAGGATCACGAGGCCCTCGGCGTGCCGGCGCATACGGGTGGTCAGGTGGTCGAGCCGGAACAGGTCGGCGAGTTCGTCGGTGTCCTCGGTGCGCCGTTCCATGGTGTCGAGGAGGGTGAGCTGACGGTGCAGCAGCACCTGGTTGCGGCGGGCGAGGTTGACGAAGACCTCGGACACGCCGCGCCGCAGCTCCGCCTGCTTGACGGCGGCCTCGACGGCGGCGCGCTGGAGGGTGTTGAGGGCCTGGCCGACCTGGCCGACCTCGTCCTCGCCGTACGTCAGGCGGGGCACCTCGGTCAGGGTGTCGACGTCCTCGCCGGCGGCGAGGCGGCGCATCACGCTGGGCAGCCGGACGCCGGAGACCTCCTGGGCCTCCTTGCGCAGCCGCCGCAGGTCGCGGACGAGGCCGCGGCCGATGCGGACGGAGACGACGATGGAGACGAGGAGGGCGACGAAGCCGAGGACTCCGGCGATGCCGGCCTTGAGCAGCACGCTGTACGCGGCGGGCTGGAGGCGTTCTTCGAGGCGCTCGCCGGCCGCGTAGTTCTCCTGGGCCAGGGCGTCGAGGACCGGGGCGGCCTGTTCCTGCCAGCGCTGGGCCGTGACGGCGGGGCGGCCGCTGGTGGCGCCCGCGGTGATCAGGGCCTCCTCCGACTTGCGCAGGGGCGCGGTCTCGGCGCCGGTCCAGTAGCGCTCGTAGCGGTCGCGTTCGGAGGAGGGCAGGACCTCCAGGTTGGCCTCGTAGTAGGCCTTGCGGGTGGCGACGACATCGGTGAGGGCGCGGATCTCCTCGGGGGTGATCCGTTCGGCGATGAGCATGGAGGCGACCAGCGCGTCCTCGCGGGCGACGATCTCGCGGGCGCGGGTGATGCCGACGAGGGCGCGGCCCTGCTTGTCCATCTCCACGTTCTCCAGGGCGTGGAGGGACATGAGGAAGCCGTAACAGGGATCGACCAGGCGGTTGTAGAAGTCGAGCGCCTGCATCCTGCCGATGTTGCGCGTCTCCACGGAGCGGCGCAGCGAGTCGAGGCCGTCGAGCGCGTCGAGGAGCACGGTGAGCCGCTGGGCGGTGGCGGGCTGCATGTCGCCGCTCACGCCGGGGTCGGCGGCGTTGCGCCGGATCAGGGCGATCTGCCGGTCGGTGGCCTCGCGTTCCGCGCGCAGCCGGGTCATGGCCTCGGCGGCGCGGGGGTCGGCCAGGTACACGAGGGATTCGCGGCGTTCCTTCTGGAGGACGCGCGAGGTGTCCTCGATCGGGTAGCCGATCTTGTCCATGATGTAGCCGGTGTCGAGGAGGGTACGGGCCTCACGGCCGGTCAGGACCGTGGCGAAACCCCACAGTCCGGTGAGGGAGACGAGCGGTACGAGGAGCAACGCCACGATCTTCCTGCGGATGGATTTCCCGCGAAAGCGCATGGCCTCCCCCAGCTCGGCCTCCGCGGCCGCGGAGGCTCCTCACGTCGTCCACGCCCCGGTGTCGTCAACACGCGGCGTCAACCTTCGGCTTCAACAAACGGCGGCGCGAGCCTACTACTGCATCACAGCCAACCCGAAGGCACGGCAGGTCTATTTTCAGCCGGTCGGAAGAGTGTTGATCATGAGTTGTCCCGGTATTCGGGGAGTTGAGTTGCGCCAATGTGGCACAGGACACCCGCTGGTCAGGGCTTTCCCGGCGCCGGACGGATGGCTGGAACTACTTGTTCCGCTCGCGCTCGAACCACCCCCCGACGAAACCTTTTCCCTCTCTCGTACGTCATTCTGTACCGGGGAGGCCCGTGTCCGCGTAAAGCGACTCAATACGGGCAGCCACCCGGAAGACATCGGTGGTGGGGAGTGAGCGCGCTATGGAACACGAGGCGCAGCCGGCAAAGCAGTTGTGGGTGGACGACCGGCGGGGCCGGCGCCGGATGCCGGATCCGGTGCGGTCGGCGGCGGTACGGGCGGTACTGATCGTCTCGGTGACACTGATCGTTTCGATGGTCGCGTTCCTGTGTTCGGTCGCGGGATCGTGGCCGGCGTTCCCGATGACGCTCGCGGCGATAGCGGCCACCGTGGTGGCGACCTGGTCGGTGCTCGACGTGTGGATCACCCGCCAGGTGTGGCACCAGCGCCACGGGGTCGTCTCCGAGCCGAGCAGCGCGGCGCGGGCCCTGCGGCGCGAGCGGCTCCGCGAGGAGCGGGCCGAGTCGGCGGAGTCCGCGAAGTCGGCGAGGTCCGCGGGGACGGCCGGGCACACGGGGCCGGCCGCCGGGCACGGGGAGCCGGGGACGCCGCTCACCGAGGCCGCCTGAGCGGCGCGCCCCGAGCCGCGTCCCCTCGGGCGCCTCGCGGGGTGGGACACGGGGTCGGGCGAGGGGCGGGCCGGCGAGAGGCGGGCCGGGCCGCTCGTACGGCGGGCGCCGGGCGGTGAGGTCCGGGGGCGAGGTTCCGGGGCGTCCGGTCCCGTACCGCCCCGGGCGCGTTCGCACATCCAGCCCTCCCCGCGTGCGGTGCGTCGTCCGGTCGGATTGTGTGAGGGTCGGCAACACTCTGTGACTGCCGTGGGCCGGGGAACGGTCGCACGGTACCGAGGAGGTACGACCCTGATGAGGTTCGGCTTGGCATCGCGTCTCGCGGCGACCGTGACCGCGGCGGCGACGATCATGGCGGTGGGTTCGGCGGCCTCCGCCGCGCCCGCGGGCCGGGACGGGGCACCGTTCCTCGGACCGCTGCACACCGTCACGACCATCGCGTCGACGGTCCCGGACAACGGCGACCTGAACCCGTACGGCACCGCCCTGATCGAGCGGAGCACCGGTGACCTCCACCGCGGCAGCGTCCTGGTCAGCAATTTCAACAACTCCGCCAACCAGCAGGGCACCGGGACCACGCTCGTCCAGGTCGACCCCGACGGTTCGGCCGAGCTGTTCGCCCGGATCGACCCGGCCCATCTGCCCGGACCGTGCCCCGGGGGCGTAGGGCTGACCACCGCGCTGTCGGTCCTTCCCGGCGGCTGGGTGGTGGTCGGCAGTCTGCCCACGACGGACGGCACCTCCGCCACGGCGCGGGCCGGGTGTCTGCTCGTCCTCGACAGCCACGGAGAGGTCCGGGAGACGATCAGCGGCCACGGCATCAACGGCCCCTGGGACATGACCGCGCGCAGCTGCGGCGACACGACCGACCTGTTCGTCACCAATGTGCTCAACGGCACCGTCGCCGCCGGCGGCGACATCGTGCGGCGCGGCACCGTTCTGCGCATCACCCTGCGCGACCGTGGCGACCGGCCGCCGGCCCGGGTCTCCACCACCGAGATCGGTTCGGGATTCGCCGAGAAGACCGACCCGGCGGCGCTCGTCATCGGGCCGACCGGGGTCGGGCTGCGGGGCTCCACGCTCTACGTGGCGGACACCGTCGACAACCAGGTGACCGCGATCCCCGACGCCCTGACCCGGCGCGGCAGCGCCGGCACCGGCCGGGTGGTCACCTCGGGCGGGAACCTCAACGGTCCGCTCGGCCTCGCGATCAGCCCGCGGGGCAGCGTCCTCACCGTCAACAGCGGCGACGGCAACATCGTGGAGACCACGCCGGGCGGCGACCAGGTGGCCGTGCGCACCCTCGACGACAGCGGCACCCCGCCGGGGGCGGGCGCGCTGTTCGGGCTCGCGGTCGCCGAGAAGCCCGGCCGGGTCTACTTCGTGGACGACGCGTCCAACACGCTGAACCTGCTCGGCAGGCCGTGAACCCGGCAGTCCGTCACCCCGGCGGACCGTCACCCCGGCGGACCGTCACCTCGCCCACCCGTTCGCCGTGGCCGGACGGGTGGGCGGGTCACGGACCGGGCCCTACCGCTGCTCCAGGTAGGCGAGGACCGCGCGGACGCGGCGGTTGGAGTCCTGGTCCTCGGTGATGCCGAGCTTGCCGAACAGGGACGTCGTGTACTTGCCGATGGCTCCCTCGCTGAGGAAGAGACGGCGGCCGATGGCCTGGTTGGACAGGCCCTCGGCCATCAGCGCGAGAACCTCGCGCTCGCGCTCGCTCAGCCGTTCGAGGCCCCGGGCCCGGGCCGGGGAGCCGGCCGACAGCAGCTTCGCGATCACCGACGGGTCCAGTGCGGTCCCGCCGCCCGCGACGCGTTCCATCGCGCCGATGAACTGGTCGGCGTCGAACACGCTCTCCTTGAGCAGATAGCCGACACCGCCGGAGCCGTCGGCCAGCAACTCGCGGGCGTACAGCCGCTCGACGTGCTGGGAGAGGATCAGAACCGGCAGGCCGGGGAGTTCGGCGCGGGCGGCGAGGGCCGCCCGCAAGCCCTCGTCGGTGTGGTCCGGCGGCATACGGACGTCGACGACGGAGACGTCCGGACGCCAGGTCCGCAGCGCGTCGAGGGTCTCGGGCCCGGTGGCCGCGGTCGCGACCACCTCGTGCCCGTACGCCTCGATCAGACGGACCATGCCGTCCCGCAGGAGGTAGAGGTCTTCGGCTACGAGTACGCGCATGGCACCGTGATTCCGGCTCGGGTGGGACCGCCGGGCGGGCTGGCGATCTCCAGGGTTCCGTCGAAGGCGGCGAGGCGGCGGCGGAGCCCGTCCAGCCCGCCGCCGGGTGGCACGACGGCCCCGCCCCGGCCGTCGTCGGACACCTCCGCGACCACGTCGAAGCCGCCCGGGGTGGGCGCGGGGGCGAGGGCGAGAGTGACGCACGCGTGCGTGGCGCGGGCGTGTTTCACGGTGTTCGTCAGCAGTTCGGCGACGCCGAAGTAGACGGCGGATTCGACCGGCGGTTCCAGGCGGGGCGAGCCCGCGGCCCCGTCGGGGACACCGGGCCCGACCCGGACGTCGACGTCCAGCGGGAGGTCCAGGGCGAGGGCGCGGACCGCGTCGGCGAGTCCCCGCTCGGTGAGGACCGGCGGGCTGATCCCCCGGACGAGTTCGCGCAGTTCGGCGAGCGAGCCGGCGGCTCCGGCCCGGGCGTCCCGCATCAGTTCCTTCGCCCGGCCGGGGTCGGCGTCCATCAGCCGTTCGGCGGTCGCGAGCGAGAGCCCGAGCGCGACGAGCCGGGCCTGGGCGCCGTCGTGCAGATCCCGCTCGATCCGGCGGATCTCGGCGGCCTGGGCGATCGTCATATCGGCGTTCCGTACGGCCAGCTCGCCGACCCGGTCGGCCAGGGCCATCGCCCGCGACGGGCCGAGGAAGCGGACCGCGACCCGTCGGACGGGCCGCCAGGCGTACGGGGCCGAGCCGACGGCCACCAGCAGGCCGAGCGCTCCGGCGAGGCGGGCGGCGGCCCCAGGCCGGGTCAGGTACAGCGCGGCCACGGCGAGTCCGGCCGGCGGGACGGCCGCGACCAGGCCCGCCGTGACCGGCGCGATCGCCGTGAACCGCAGGTCGCGCCAGGTGGCCGGGTCGCTCCAGCGGATCCGCCACCGCTGGTCCAGCAGCGCGTCGCGGCGGGTGCGCTCGTACGAGAAGCCGTTCCACCAGTAGCCGGTGGCCATCCGGACGACGGGCCCGCCCTGCCGGTGGCCGGCGGGGACGACGGTGCCGGTCCAGCGCGCGACGAGGGCGCGGACCGCCCCGCAGACCGGGCGGGACAGCGCGAGCGTGCCCGCGGTCACCAGGACCAGGGGCAGCAGCCAGGACCAGGGGTTGGCCGCGCCCCAGTGGACGCCCAACAGGGCGGCGGCCGTCCACACGGCGGGGACCACCAGGGTCACGGCCGCCACGGCGCAGGCCCGTACGAAGCCGACGGCCGCGCGGGCCGCCCATGTTCCCAGCTGTCCCATGACTCCCCCGTGTTCCCCGTGTCCCGTGCTTCCCGTGCTTCCCGTGCGCCTGCCGGTGCGCGCGGCGCCTCCCGATACGCGCCGGTGCCTGCCGACCGGTTCCGGGCCCGATCCCGGCCCGGAACCCGGTTCCGTAACGCCGCCTTCCGACGCCCCACTATGCACCGGACGCGCCCCGCCACCGCCGCCTCGCCGCGAGGAGTGGGGCTTCCCCCACCCGCCCGTGGGGCCGGACCGATATCGCGCCCGCCCGGCCGTCCGTAGCGTCACCGGACATGGAAACCACCCAGCACGGCACGTCCGGCACCACCCGCCTCCCCCTCCCCGCCTCGCGCGCCCAGGCCGCCCTGACCTCGGCACGGCGTTGCGTCGTTCTCTTCGGCGCGCTCGGCTGCGTCGCTCTGGCGGGGGTCGCGGCGGTGGCGGGCACCGGGCATCCGGTGAACACCTTCATGTGGGTCAGGGCGGTCCTGCTCCCGCTGGTCGCCCTGGTGGTCCACCGGACGGCCGCGGCCGCCGCGCGCGGCTCCCACCGGGCCTTCGACCGGCTGCGGACGCTCAGTGCCGTCCTGCCGGTCGCCATCGTGGGCGTCGATCTGATCCCCGGGGTCTGCCCGCCCTGGTACGCGGCGGCGCAGACGGTCTGCGTCCTGCCGGTCGCGGCCGTGGCGTACCTGACCCGGCGCCCGGCGCTGCGCGCCGCCTTCCCCGCCCCGGGGAAGGGCTGACGGGCCGCCGGAGAAACCCCCGCCGACCCGTCAGACCACAGCCCGTCAGCCCGTCAGCCCGTCAGCCCGTCAGCCCGTCAGCCATCGGCCGCCCGTCAGCCCGCCGGCCCGTAAGCCCGCGGCCTGTCCGCCCGCGCCTAGGGCGTGTTTCGAAAGTAGCTCCGTCCGCCCGGAGGGCGGGGCCTGCGGCGTCTGGTGCACTGCGCTCGCTTCGCTCGCTCCGTCTCGGCGCTTGATTCATCCTCCGGATGCCGAGCAGCAATCGCAAGGCGGAGGATCATCCTCGTACTGGACGTACTTGGATGACTCCGACAACGCAGCGTGGGGGCACCTCCCGTGCCCGAAGGGCTACGGGGGAGGGCGTGCCAGGCGTCGCGGGCCAGGAGGGACTTTCGAAACACGCCCTAACCCGCTACGCGTCCGCCGGAGCGACAGCCTCCACCGTGCTGCGGCGGAACATCCGGGTCGCCGTGATCTCGCCGTGGATGGTCTCGCCGCCCTCGGTGTTCACCTGCGGCAGACCCGGGCGCAGGTGCTCCTCCACGCTGATGTACTTCAGGCCCGCGCGCAGGTCGGCGTCGTTGCGCAGCCGGATGACCAGCGGGAACTCGGCGAGCGCCGTGGTGTCGAACAGGCCGGTGGTGTAGAGCAGCTGGACGCCCAGCGCGTCCGACACGGCCCGCTGGAGCTCCAGCAGATACGTGGCGTTGGCGCGGCCGATGGGGTTGTCGAGGAACAGCGTGCCCGCGTGCCGGTGCTTGTCACGGCCCCGGTCGTTGGAGCGCAGCGCGGCCATCGTGCAGTACAGGGCGATGGCGGCGGTCAGCAGCTGGCCGCCGGAGAAGACGTCGCCCATCTGTCCGACGGGGACCCGCTCGGCGCGCAGCACCGCGTCCGGCTTGAGGATCTCGACCGCGATACCGCGCGGTTCGAGCGCCGCCTGGACACCGCGCAGCAGCAGCGACATGCCGTCGCGGCGCAGATCGGAGTTCTTCTTCACGGCCGCGCGGGTGGCCTCGTCGACCACCTCGCCGAGCCGCTCGGTGAGGGTGGCGGCGTCGGGCTCCTCGAAGCGGATCCGCAGGAACTCCTGGCCCGACCACTCGCCGAGGCCCTCGGGCAGCTGGGACAGCCGCTGCGCCGAGCGCAGCGTGGCGAGCGAGGACTCCACGAGGCCGCGCAGCCGGTCCACGATCGAGTCGCGGTTGCGCTCCAGCTGGGCCAGTTCGTCGGTGAGCACCCGCAGCCGGGGCGCGAACGCCTCGGCCCACTTCGCCGCGTGCTCGGGCAGCGCGGCGGCGGGCAGTTCCCGGATCTGCTGGCGGGCCGGGGTGCGGACCTGCTCGTAGCGGGTGGAGTTGGCGTGCCGGACGAGGATGTCGCCGGCCTCGCGGACGGCGGCGTCGGCGGCCGACAGGTCGGCGGCGCAGCCGCGCAGCGAACGGCGGGCCTCGGCGGCGGCGGTACGGGCCTCGGCGAGCGGGCCGGGGTACGGCTCCGGCTGCTCCTGCTCGGCGCCGGTGTTGTCGGGGTTGTCGCGGAGCAGGTCGCGCAGCAGGGCGGTGGTCTCGTCGAAGCCGCCGGCCGCGTCCTCGGCGGCCCGGTGGCCCTGGAGCAGCCCGGCGTGGGCGGCGCGCGCGGCCTCCAGCGCGTCGGTGCGGGCGGCGAGTTCGCCGGTGGCGGTACGGAGCAGGCTCTGGGCGTGCTCCGCGTCGCCCGGGATCAGTTCCTCGGACAGCTCGGTGTGGGCCTCGCCGTCCTCGGGGGCCAGCCGTTCGGCCTCGCCGCGCAGCCGGCCCAGCTTCTCGCTGGCCTCGGAGGTGCGCGACTCCAGCTTGTGGACCAGTTCCTCGGCGCGGGCGGCGGCGGCCTGGCGGGACGGGCCGTCGGCGCCGTCGGTGGATTCGAGGAGCTGCTCGGCGCGGGTGCGGACCTTGTTGGTGAGCCGGTTCAGTTCGGCGAGGGCGGCGGACTCGTCGCTCTCGGCGCGGGCCTGCTCGGCGCGCAGATCGGCGCCGACGCCGACCTTCTCGTACACCTGGGAGGCGGCCCGGTAGGCCTCGCGGAGGACGGAGAGCGCGGCGCGCGGCGCGCCCGGCTCCTCCTCCGGGAGGTTCTCGGGGGCGCCGGCGATCTCGGCGCGCTCGGCGCGCAGGGCGCGGGCGGTGCGGTGGGCGTCGTCGGCGGCGCGCTGGGCGGCGCGGCGGTCCTCGTCGGCGGCCCGGGCGCGCTCCAGGCAGACCTGGGCGCGGGCCTCGTACTCGGTGGCGTCGTCGGCGAGTTCGCGCAGCTTGGCCTGCCAGGCGGAGCGCTCGCGCAGCCGGAAGGCGAGTCCGGCGAGGGCGTCGGCGGCGCGGCGGGCGCGCTGGGCGGCCTCCTGGCGCTCGTCGCGCACCGTGCGCGCCTCGGCGGCGGTCTCCTCGGCCTCGGTGCGTGCCGTACGGGCCTCGGCGAGGGCGGCGGTCGCGGTCTCGGCGGCGGTACGGGCCGCGGCGGCGGCCGACGCCAGCTCGGCGAGCATGCCGGGCGGGCAGTCGGCGCGCCAGGCGCCGATGCGGGCGGCGAGGGAGCGGTCGCCGGTGAGCCGGCCGGCGAGGGTACGGATCTCCTCGTCGCGGGCGACGGCGCGGGCGCGCAGGGCCTGGCGCTCCTCGTCGGCGGCGTGCTCGTCGTGCATGGCCGGGTTCGGCGGCACGAGGAAGACGTCGGTGTCCTGCTCCGCGTCGGGCGCGGGCACGGGGGCGAGGAGGGCGGCGGCGGTGCCGACGGCCACGGTGGAGCGGGGCAGCAGGGCGGCGCCGCCGAGCGCCTCGCGGGCGCGGCGGTACGAGTCGGGGTCGGTGATCACGACACCGTCGACCAGCTCGGGGCGGGCGGCGAGGACGGCGGCGTGGTCGGCCGGGGCGACGGACTGGGCGAGGTAGCGCCAGCCGGGGAGGGCGGGGATGCCCTGCTCGCCGAGGAACTCGACGGTGGCCAGGACGTCCGGGCCGGGCGGCAGCAGACCGCCGTCGCCGAGGGCGCCGAGGATGCGGTTGTCGTCGGCGGCGGCCGTGCGCAGGTCGAAGAGCTGGCGCTCGGCGGAGGCGATGGACTGGTCGAGCAGGGCGCGCAGTTCGTCGGCGGTCCGGTCGAACTCGGTGACGGTCAGGGCGCCGTCACCGGCCTCGGCGGCCTCCCCCGTGGTGTCCTGGGTGGCGGCGCCGTCGCCGGCGCGCTGGCCCGGGAGCGGGGAGCCCGCGGCGGCGGGGGCGCCGGGTAGCCCGAGCAGCTCGGCCAGGCGCGGCTCGGCGGCCAGCGCCTCGGCGGCGCGGCGCTCGGCGTCGTAGGCGTGACGCGCGGAGTCGGCGGCGTCGGCGGCGCGGGCGGCGGCGAGTTCGGCGCGGGACTCGGCGGCGGCGGTCTCGCGGGCCCGCTCGATCGCGGTGCGGGCGGCCTCGCGGGCCGTGTCCCAGGCGGCGACGGCTGTCTTCTCGGCGTCGGCGGCGGCGAGCGCGGCGCGGGCCGGGTCGGCGTCGGGCGCGGTGTCGTCGAGCCAGCCGGCCCGGACGGCCTCGGCCGTCTCCTGCTCGACCTCTGCGAGGCGCTGGCGCAGGTGGCCGGCCTCGCTGCGGGCGCGCTGGGCCTCGGTGGCGGCGGAGGTGGCGTCGCGGTGCGCGGTCTCGCCGGCCTCCTGCAGGGCGGCGGAGCGCTCCTCCTCCTCGGCCGCGTCGCGCTCGCCGGCCTCGGCGGCGGAGGCGAGGGCCCGTACCAGGTCGGCGGCGGCCTCGGCGCGGGCGGCGAGGGCCGGGGCGGCGTCCCGCTCCGCCTCGCGGATGGCGGCGGCCACGCGCGCGGAGCGGTCGCTCGCGGCGCGGTGGCGCAGCACGGACTCGGCGGCCTGCCAGGCGGCGTGCAGGGTGCGGGCGTCGATGAGTTCGCGGCGCTGGGCGGCGGCGCCCTTCTCGGCGGCGGCGAGCGCCAGCGAGGCGTGCCGGTAGGCGAGTTCGGCAGCCACGAGGGAGGCACGGCCGCGGGCGGTCTCGGCCTCGGAGACGGCGTGGGCGGCGGAGGTGACCTGCTGGGCGAGTTCGGCGGCGCGGGCGCGTTCCCCGGCGGCGCGGGCGGAGAGCCGGCGGGCCAGGGAGCGGGTGCGGCGCTCGGCGCCGGCGTGGATGTCGCGGGCCCGGGCGCGGGTCTCGGCGGCCTCCACGATCCGGGTGAGCAGGTCGACGGAGCCGGCGGTGAAGTCGCGTTCGGCGGTGAGTTCGGCGCGTCGGCCGAGCTTGTTGCCGAAGCCGCTGACCAGGTCGGCGAGGCCGTCGGTGTCCCGGGTGTCGGTGACGGCGCGCAGCAGCAGGTCGGTGAAGTCGGAGTCCTTCTTGACCGCGAAGAGGCCGGCGGCCTCGCCCTCGTCGGCGTTCATCTCGCGCTGGTAGCGGAAGAGCTCGGGGTCGAGGCCCAGTTCGCCGAGGTGCTCGTTCCAGCGGTCGTGGATCTCCTCCCAGGCGACCTCCAGGTGCGGGTACGCCTTGCCGGCCTCGGTGAGGGCGTCGCGGAAGCCCTTCATGGTGCGGCGGCGGCCGGTGGCGCCGGAGGCGCCCTCGACGGGCGGGCGGACGGCGGTGGCCTCGGCGACGGGCAGGTTGTCGAGGCTGAGGCCGGGGCCCGGGCGGAAGGAGTACCAGGCCTCGGCGAACTTGCGCGGGTCGTTGGAGACCTGACGGCCGCGCCACTCGCTGACCTTGCCGACGACGACGAGCTCGCCGGTGAGGGTGTGCTGCCACTCCAGGGCGACGTGGCCGCAGTCGTCGGCGAGCAGGAACTTGCGGAGCACACCGGAGCTGGCGCCGCCGAGGGTGTTGCGGTGGCCGGGGAGCATGACCGAGAAGATCAGCTTGAGGAGGACGGACTTGCCGCCGCCGTTCTCCAGGAAGAGCACGCCGGCGGGGGCGGGGCGGCGCGGCGGGCCGACCGGTTCCTCCTCGAAGAACTCCGCCTGCGTGGGCGCGGGACGGGGCACGGGTGCGCCGACTCCGCGCAGGTCCAAAACGGTGTCGGCGTAGCGGGCACCGGCCGGGCCGATGGAGTAGAGGCGGACCCGGGACAGCTCGTACATGTGCGGCGGACTCTCGTCGTGTCGTGCGGGGATCGGGCGGCGGGGCGGGGTTCAGGCGGTCGTGGTGGCCGCGCGAAGCGGAAGGGGCGGGGCTGGCGGGGCGGTGGTCCGGGCGGGCGGGGTGGGCCCGGCCGGACCGGGGGCGGGGTGCTCCGGACCGGCCTCGCGGTCGGTCCGGCCCCGCCCGGGTGGCTCAGGCGTGGAAGGGCAGGCCGGCGTCGGCGGCCAGTTCCAGGTCGTCGCCCTCGGGCGGCGGCAGGAGGGTGGCGGAGCCGTCGCTGACGGAGACGACGCCGAGTTCGAGCAGTTCGGCGAGCGCGGCGCTGCCCGCCATGTCGCGGACCTGGAGCTGGTAGCGGGCGGTGGTGCGGTAGGCGCCGCCGGACTCGTCGCCGGTGCGCTGGAGGAAACCGGAGTCGGTGAGGAAGGCGACGGCCTTGCCGACGATGCCGGTGGTGGAGCCGGCGAGCCGGCGGGCGTCCTTGGTGGCGCCGGTGGCGCTGCGCCGGGCGTAGATCCGCCAGGCGGCCTCCAGGCCGGGGGCGTCGGTGGCCGGGTCGGTGTTCTCGCCGTCCTGATCGGCGCGCTCCTCCAGCCGCCGGCAGGCCTGGCGGACGAAGGCGTCGACGCCGTTGACGGTGAGCCGGCCGATGTAGCCGTCGTCGGCCAGGTCCTCCGGGCGGGGGAAGGCCATGGCAGCCACGGCGAGGTGGGCGAGGCCGTGCAGGAAGCGGTCGGCGGCGTCGGTGGCGGCACGACGCGCGTAGTCGCCCATCCGGACGGCGAAGACGGAGTCCTCGGCGGCGGTGACCGCCATGCCGGCGCGCGGGGAGACCTCCAGGACGACGAGCCCGAGGCCGGTCGCGACGGCGTCGGCGAGGCGCGCGAAGGCGGAGTCCTCGCGGTAGCGGCGCAGCAGTTCGGCGTACTCGGCGTCGCGCGCGGGCAGCAGCTTGGGCTGGAGTCCGAACGAGACGAGACGGGCGGCGTCGGCCGCGTCGGCGGGGGTGAGCGCGGTGGGCGCGGCCGGGGTCTCGGGGGCCTCCGGTTCGCTCCACGCCTCGGTGTGCTCGACGTGGTGTTCGCTCACGGCTGGGGCTCCTCGGTACGGCGGTTCGGTGACGCGGGGCCGGGCGGCGGCCCGGCTTGGGGCAGGGGCCCGGGGGCGGACAGGGGGCCGGGGGCGGGGACCGTCCCGGGTTCGGGAAGGGTCCCCGTTCCGGTTCCGGATTCGGTTCCGGGTTCGGTTCCGGGTTCGGGAACGGCTCCGGATGCGGCGACGGTTCCGGGCTCCGGCACGGTCCCGGGTTCGGGCAGCGGCAGGCGTACGGGCGTCACGGCGACCGTCCGTACGGCGGGGCGCGGGGGCTCCGTACCGGTCCCGGCGGCGCGGCTCCCGTCGCGCGGCAGCGGTACGGCCCGGACGTACGCCGCCGGTGCCGTGCGCCCGGTCCGCGCGGGCGCTGTGCCGGCGGTCCGGTGCGGTGACCCGGCGCCGTCCGTCCGCTGGACGACGACATGCGTCACCCGCAGGGCGGGGGCCGGGACGCCGACGGCGGGCGCGGGGGCCTCGGCCGGGGTGTCCGCGCCGGCGCGCGCCGGAACGTCGCCGTCCGGCGGGGGCTCGGGCGACGGCGGTGGCGAGGGCTCGGTCACGAGGCCTCCGTACGGTCGGCTGCCATGCCGACGGCGTCGAGGAGCGCGGTGCCGACGATGAGGTCGGCGCCGCCGAACTCGGGGTCGTCGAGCGGGGTGCCGTCGTCGACGGCGAAGAGCAGCCGCTCCTCGCCCTGCCGGTAGGCGGTGCCGACCGGCGGGCTGGCGGCGTGCACGGCGAGCAGGGCGACGAGGTACGGCAGGTCGGGGTCGCGCCGCCGGGCCTCGGCGAGCAGTCCGGACAGCCGGCGCGGGGCGTCGTGCTCCAGGTCGAGCAGTTCCATGGCGCTCGCCAGCTGCTCCTCGCTGAAGCGGCTGTCGTCGGGGGTGGCGATCAGGTCCGGCTCGGGCATCTCCGCGCCGAGGTGCTGGCGTTCCACGGGCGGGGTGAGGAGCAGGTCGACGAGGTCGCTCATCCGGACGGAGGCGGGGGTGCGCAGTCCGGTGCCGTGGGCGAAGAAGGCGTCGGTGACCCGGGTGGCCTGCTCGGCGGGGAGCGGCAGGAGCGGGGCGACCAGCTGTCCGTACAGATCCAGGCCGGTGTACACGGTGGGCGCGGCGAACGCCTGCCGGTCCTGCTCGGCGCGGAACAGCGGTCCGGCCTCCAGGAGGCGGGACTGGAGCTGGGTGTGACGGCGGATGCAGTCCTTGACGATGTCGACCAGCTCGGCGGCGCGGCGCTTGTGCTCCTGGTCCTCGGCCTCGTCGCGGGCCTTGCGGATGTTGGTGAGGATCGCGTTCTCGTGCCGGTAGCGGTCGGCGACGTGCTCCAGCGCCTCGGCGATCATGTCGGGGACGGAGTTCAGCCAGTCGACCGCGCGGACGTTGCGCCGGGTGGCCTCCAGGGTGCGGCGCAGGGTCTCCGCGTACTGAACGGTCCGGTAGCGGGCCTGTTCGGCGGCGAGCTGGGCGTCGGCGAGCCGGCCCCGGCGGATGAGGATCTCCAGCTTCACCTCGGCGGCGATCTGGGCGCTGGTGACATCGGTGTCGAGGGCGCCGACGAGGACGTTGACGGCCTCGTCGGTGGTGCGCAGGCAGACTCCGCCGCCGTAGCCGGGGACCTCTTCGACGAGCTTGAAGTCGTAGTCGCGACGCGTGTAGATCCCGTCGGCGCCGAAGGTGCCGTAGACGGCGCGGAAGCCTCGGTCGACGCTGCCGACGTTGATCAGGTTCTCCAGGACCCAGCGGGCCACCCGCTCGTGCTCGGCGGCGGGGCGCTCGGGGGCCTGGGCGGCGACGCGGGGCAGCAGCCGGGCGACGACCTGGTCGTGGTCGGCGCCGGTGTCGAAGTCCATGTGGAGGGTGACGAGGTCGATCGCCGCGAGGGCGACCTCGGCCATCGCGTAGACCGAGTACTCGCCCAGCAGATTGGCCTTGCGCACGTCGAGGTCGTGCAGCGGGGCGGTGCAGGCGAGCGCGCGCAGCCGCCGCGCGAGCCCTTCGTCGGCGGCCGGGCCCTGCGCGGGGCGCGGCCCCGCGCTGAGCTGGGGCGGAGCGAGGTCCGTCGAGGCAGGCGAAGTCACGGTGCACAGACTAGGTCCTCGTGGTGACTACGGTCGAAACGGCCTTTGTGCCCCCTGTCCGGGCTGCTGTCCCGAGGCCGGGCGGAGGGGCTTCGCGGGAGGTCGGCGGGGTGCGGGGCGGGGTGGTCCGCACCGGGCTTCGGCGGGGTGTTCGGGTCGGCCTGGGTTGGCCTCGGGGCGTGCGGGCACGCCGGGGGTGGGGCGTGTCTTTCGCCGTATCCCCTGGGTCGGACGTGCCGCCGCCCGCCCCCCCGTCCGGACTACGCCCCCTCCGGGCCGTCCTCCCCCGGCGGCCCGTAGCCGCCCCCGCCCGGGGTGCGGACGACGAGGACGTCCCCGGGGCCGACGTCGGTGGTGTCGACGCCGTCGAGGTGGTCGACGGTGCCGTCGGCGCGTTCCACGGTGTTGGCGCCGAGCGCGCCCGGTTCGCCGCCCGCCATGCCGTACGGCGGAACGCGCCGGTGCCCGGTCAGCAGGGTGACGGTCATGGGCTCCAGGAAGCGGACGCGGCGCTCGACCCCGGCCCCGCCGTGCCAGCGGCCCCGGCCGCCGCTGTCCTCGCGGACGGCGAAGGAGTCGACGCGGACGGGATGGCGCCACTCCAGGATCTCGGGGTCGGTGAGCCGCGAGTTGGTCATGTGCGTCTGGACGGCGTCGGCGCCGTCGAAGCCGTCGCCCGCGCCCGAGCCGCTGGCGACGGTCTCGTAGTACTGCACGCGGTCGTTGCCGAAGGTGACGTTGTTCATGGTGCCGGAGCCCTCCGCCTGGACGCCGAGGGCGGCGTAGAGGGCTCCGGTGACCGCCTGGGAGGTCTCCACGTTCCCGGCGACGGTGGCGGCGGGCGGCTCGGGCGCGAGCATGCAGCCGGGCGGCACCCGGACGTCGAGGGGTTCCAGGCAGCCGCTGTTGAGCGGGATGTCGTCGGCGACGAGGGTGCGGAAGACGTACAGGACGGCGGCCATGACGACGGCGGTGGGCGCGTTGGTGTTGCCGGGCCGCTGGGGCGAGGTGCCGGCGAAGTCGAGGACGGCCGAGCGGTCTTCCCGGTCCACGCGGACGGCGACCTGGATGACGGCGCCGTCGTCGGTCTCGTAGCGGCAGGAGCCGTCGTTCAGTCCTGCGACGATCCGGCGGACGGATTCCTCGGCGTGGGCGCGGACGTGCCGCATGTAGGCGTGGACGACGTCGAGGCCGAACTGGTCGACGGTCTTGCGCAGTTCCTCGACGCCCTTCTCGTTGGCGGCGATCTGGGCGCGCAGGTCGGCCAGGTTGGTGTCGGGGTCGCGCGAGGGGTACGGGCCGGCGGCGAGCAGGGCCCGGGTCTCGGCCTCGCGCAGTCTTCCGTCGCGGACGAGGAGCCAGTTGTCGAAGAGGACGCCTTCCTCCTCGATGGTGCGGCTGAAGGCGGGCATGGAGCCGGGGGTGATGCCGCCGATCTCGGCGTGGTGGCCCCGGGAGGCGACGAGGAAGCGGAGTTCGGTGCCGGTGTCGTCGAAGACGGGGGTGACGACGGTGACGTCCGGCAGGTGGGTGCCGCCGTGGTACGGGTCGTTGATGGCGTACACGTCCCCGGGGCGCAGGTCGCCCCGGTCGCGGCGCAACACCTCCTTGATGGACTCGCCCATGGAGCCGAGGTGGACGGGGATGTGGGGGGCGTTGGCGATGAGGTTGCCGTCGGGGTCGAAGAGCGCGCAGGAGAAGTCGAGGCGTTCCTTGATGTTGACGGAGCGGGCGGTGTTCTCCAGGCGGACGCCCATCTGTTCGGCGATCGCCATGAAGAGGTTGTTGAAGACCTCCAGGAGGACGGGGTCGACATCGGTGCCGGCGGCCGTGCGGGCGGGGCGGGGGGTGACCCGGCGCAGCAGCAGATGGCCGCCGTCGGTGGCGGTGGCCGCCCAGCCGGGGTCGACCACGGTGGTCGCGTCGGCCTCGGCGAGCACGGCGGGGCCGGGGACGGTGTCGCCGGGGCGCAGGTCCTCGCGCCGGTGGAGGGGGGTGTCGGCGCTCTTCCCGTCGCTGTACACGGGGACGACGGCGCGTGGTACGAGGGCGCCTCGGCGGGTGCTCGCCGGGACGACGACGGGGCCGTGCGGGCCGGCCGTGCCGACGGCCTCGACGGTGACGGCCTCGACGACGAGGGGCGCGTCGGTGGTGAAGCCGTACCGCCGCCGGTGCAGCGCGGTGAACGCGGCGGTCATCTCCTCGGCGGACCCGAGGGGCACCGGGAGGCCCGCGTCGGTGCCCGCGTAACGCAGCAGTACGCGCGCGTGGGTGGTGATCGCCTCCTCGGGGAGTCCGTCGGCGCGCAGGTCGGCGCGGGTGCGGTCGGCGAGTTCGGCGCAGAGCCGGCGCACCCGGTCCGCGGTGCCGGTGCCGGTGTCAGAGTCGGTGCCGGTGCCGGTGCCGGAGTCGGAGTCGGTGCCTGCGAGTTCGGCCTCGACGGATCGCTCGCGCAGGGCGGTGGCGTCGGCGAGCCCGATGCCGTACGCGGACAGGACACCGGCGAGGGGCGGGACGACCACGGTGTCGACGCCGAGCGCGTCGGCGACGGCGCAGGCGTGCTGGCCGCCGGCGCCGCCGAAGCTGGTGAGGGCGTAGCGGGTGATGTCGTGGCCGCGCTGGACGGAGATCTTCTTGACGGCGTTGGCCATGTTGAGGACGGCGATCTCCAGGAAGCCGGCGGCGACGTCCTCGGGGGTGCGGCCGCCGCCGGTCTCGGCGGCGAGCGCGGTGAACTTCTCGCGGACCACCGCGGCGTCCAGCGGCTGGTCGCCGTGTTCGCCGAACACGGCCGGGAAGTGGTCCGGCTGGATCCGGCCGAGCATGACATTGGCGTCGGTGACGGTCAGCGGGCCGCCTCGGCGGTAGCAGGCGGGGCCGGGGACGGCGCCCGCGGAGTCGGGGCCGACGCGGTAGCGGCTGCCGTCGTAGTGGAGGACGGAGCCGCCGCCGGCGGCGACGGTGTGGATGCTGGTCATCGGGGCGCGCATCCGGACTCCGGCGACCTGGGTGCCCAGTTCGCGTTCGAGCTCTCCGGCGTAGTGGGAGACGTCGGTGGAGGTGCCGCCCATGTCGAAGCCGATCACCCGGTCGAAGCCGGCCTGTCCGGCGGTACGGGCCATGCCGACGACGCCGCCGGCCGGGCCGGACAGGACGGCGTCCTTGCCCCGGAAGTGGGCGGCCTCCCGCAGGCCGCCGTTGGACTGCATGAACATCAGGCGGATGCCGGCGAGTTCGCGGGCGACCTCGTCGACGTAGCGGCGCAGGATCGGCGAGAGGTAGGCGTCGACGACGGTGGTGTCGCCGCGCGGGACGAGTTTGATCAGCGGGCTGACCTCGTGGGAGCAGCTGACCTGGGTGAAGCCGGCGGTGCGGGCGAGGGAGGCGACGCGGGTCTCGTGGGCGGGGTTGCGGTAGCCGTGCATCAGGACGACGGCGGCGGAGCGCAGTCCGGCCCGGTGGGCGTCGGCGAGGGCGGCGGCGACGGTGTCCTCGTCGAGCGGGTCGACGACCTCGCCGTGGGCGTCCAGCCGTTCGGGGACCTCGATCACGCGCGCGTAGACCGCTTCGGGCAGCACGATGTGGCGGTCGAAGAGCCGGGGGCGGTTCTGGTACGCGATGCGCAGCGCGTCCCGGAAGCCGGCCGTGACGAGGAGGACGGTGGGTTCGCCTCGGCGTTCCAGGAGGGCGTTGGTGGCGACGGTGGTGCCCATCTTGACGACGGCGATCCGGTCGGCGGGCACGGGCTCGCCGGGGGCGAGGCCGAGCAGGAGCCGGATTCCGGCGACGGCGGCGTCCTGGTCGCGGGCGGGGTCGTGGGAGAGCAGCTTGCGGGTGACGAGCCGTCCGTCGGGGCGCCGTCCCACGACGTCGGTGAAGGTGCCGCCGCGGTCGATCCAGAACTCCCAGCGTCCGGTCATGCCCTCATTGTGGCCTCGGCCGGGCTTGAGGGTCTTGGTTTTCGGCGTACCCGGGCGCCGCGCGGGCGGATCCGGCACGCCGGCGGATCCCGACACGCGTAGCCGGACACGCGTAGCCGGACACGCGTAGCCGGACACGCGTAGCCGGACACGCGTAGCCGGACACGCGTAGCCGGACACGCGTACGGGGCGGCCCGGTGGGGCCGCCCCGTACGGCGGGAGCGGTGGCCGGGCCCGTAGGCGCCCGGACCCGCCCGAGGTGCTCAGACCTGGAGGTCGAGGTCCGGACCGATGCGGTTGCGTACGGCCGTCTGGACCTCGGCCTCCTCGGCCGGGTCGGCGGCGAGGCGGCGCAGCCGCTCGGCGACGCGCGCGTCGCCGGTCTCGGCGTGCAGGGCCGCCAGCTCGCGGGTGGTCTCCTCGCAGTCCCACAGACACTCGACGGCGAAGCCGGTCGCGAAGCTCGGGTCGGTGGCGGCGAGGGCCGTCGCGACCCGGCCGCGCAGCTGGGAGGAGGACGTCTCGCGGTAGACGTGCCGCAGGACGGGCGCGGCGCAGCCGATGCCGAGGCGTCCGGCGCCGTCCACGAGCGGATAGAGCGCGGGCGCGTCGGGGCCCTGGGTCCGCACCGTCTCGCGCAGGGCACCGAGGACGAGGGGGGAGTCCTGGGTGCCGCCGCGGCAGGCGAGCGTCCCGGCGGCGGCGGCGCCGAGCGCGTCGGGGCGATGGATCCACCGGCGGGCGCGGTCCACGGCCGCCTCGCCGGGCATCCGCCCGTACGCGGTGACGGCGGTCTCGGCGACGGTGCGCGAACCGTCGGCGACGGCCCGTTCGACGAGGTCGAGGACATCGGGGTCCTGGGCCTGGGCGAGGTAGTGCAGGGCGGCGCGGCGGGCGCCGTCGGGACCGCCGGCGGCGGCACCGAGCAAGGTGACCCGGTCCTCGGGCGCGGCGACGGCGACCAGGCAGCGGGCGGCGGGCCCGCTCAGGTCCGTACCCCGCTCGTGGCCCTCCTGGGCCCAGTCGAGGACGGCGCGCACGCTCCAGCCGGGCCGGGGTCCGGTGGGGCGCAGCTGGCGCTGCCACCGGTCGAAGGAGCCCCGCTCGCCGGCGGCCCGCAGGCGGGCGCCGACGGACGCGCGGGGATCCTCGGCCCACAGCCGCCAGGGCCGGGGCTCGTAGGCGTCGCGGACGGTCGCGGCCAGGTCGGCCTCGCCCTCGGGGGTGGCCGGGAAGCGGGCGAGGACCGGGCCGGCGAGGGTGCGCAGGCCCGTGTCGTCGTCGCGCAGCGCCAGCTCGTCGAGGGCCCAGGCCCAGTTGGCCCCGGTGGCCGCGTATCGGCGCAGCAGCAGCAGCGCGTCGCGGCGTCCGTAGGAGGCGAGGTGGCCGAGGACGGCGAGGGCGAGCCCGGTCCTGGACTCCTCGGTGTCGAGCCGGTCCTCGACGTCGAAGAGGTGCGCCTCGATCTCCTCCAGACCGCCGTGCAGGTCCAGATAGAGCCGTGCGTAGTAGAGGGAGCGGTTCTCGACCCGCCAGTCCTGGCGGGGGTCGAGAAGGACGCAGTGGTTCAGGGCCGCGAGGGCTTCGTCGCGTGGTGCGGCGAGCGCGTGGAGGGTGCCGTCGCCGCGGCCCCTCTGCAGCAGACCGAGCAGGGTGCCGCTCGGCGCTATGACTGGATCGAACATGGAAGACGCCTCATATCAAGCTGTCGACACGACCGGGGGGAATCCGTGATGAACCGGGACAGGCTGTTCGCCTAGGCCGCGCGGCAACATGTCGGGCCGCCCGTCGTCCTGCGCTTGTCAGTGACCATCTTCCTCTGCCTCTCGTCGGTGGCCCCCTGCGGGCCCGACGTCATGATGACCCACCCATTTCGCCACCGCGACCACATTTACCGCGCCGTCTCACCTGGGGTTCAACCGTTGTTCACCCGGATCCGGAGGGTTCCGGGAGTTCGATCTTGTCGAACACCCGTGCGGCCACAGAAGCGGACGGAGTTCCGGATTCCGCACCCGCCGCGCCGATCGGCAGGGCGCACCCCGCGCCGGGCCGGGCCCCGGGGCCCGAAGGCCCGCATCCACCCCTCACGCACCACACCTCCCACGCCTCTCGAACGGCCCGTGTGCGACGGGCGCCGCCGCACGAGTAAACCGACAGAGTACTGCCCACCGGGCATTCCAGGGCGGCATGTGCACAGCAATAAGGGTCCCTGGCTCCACCTACCTCATCCGGCGCATTCCGCCACCGCAGAGGCCCCCGCCGTGCGCCGGGCCGGTGAAATCGCGAGCGATTCACCCATTGGAACCTTTAGTCACATAGATACCTGCCGTGAATCTGGAAGGACTGATGGTGACTGTCCCCTCAACCACGGAGAGCACCTCATGATCCTTTCCATCTCGGGCGTGGTCCTGCTCGGCATCATCTGCTTCCTCTTCTTCAAGAAGGACGGGCTCAAGGCGTCGCACGCGCTCGTCTGCTCACTCTTCGGCTTCTACCTCGCGGGCACCGCGATCGCCCCGAGCATCACGGCCGGCGGCCAGAGCCTGGCGAGCCTCCTGGGCGGGATCAAGTTCTGACGCCCCCGCGTCCCCCTCCCCTGGCCACTGGCCCCCGGCCCCCGGCCCCCGATCCCCGATCCCCGGCTTCGCGGCGCTTCCGGCCCTCCCGGCCCGCTCTCCCGGGCCTCCCCGTCTCTCCCCGCGTCCCTCGTCCCCCGCTCCCCGACTCGCATCCAGGAGTACGACGTGTCCCGGCGACCACTCCCCCGCATCCTCAGTAGCGGCACCGCCCAGATCGCCCGCGGCCGAGAACTCGCGCGCACGGCCGCCGACGGCGCCACCGACGTGCTCCACCCGCTGATCACCGTCTCGCGCGGCCTCGGGAAGCTGGCCGCCGCCGCGCGCGCCCGGTGGGCCGCGACGCCCAGGGAACGGCGCGGTCCCACGCTGTTCCTGGGCGCCGCCTGCGTCCTGGTCGTCGCCCTCCTGCCGTACGGACCGCTGATCGCGCTCGTCGGCCTGATGGGCGCGGCCGCCTGGAAGGGCCGGGAGCGCCCGGTGGCGCGAACCGGTCCCGACCCGGTGGAGACCACCCGGCTCAAGGGGCTCTACGAGGCCCTGGTGCCCTATCTGTCGCTTCCCGAGGATCCCGCGCCGCTCTACGCCCACGGCGGCGACTGGACCGCCGTCTTCGGGGACCAGGCCTTCGACGAGGACGGCCGGCTCACCCGGCTGCGCCTGGCCTACCCCCCGTACTTCATGGACGGCGAACCCGCCGCACGCGCGCGCGTGGAGCAGGTGCTGCACGCCAAGTCGGGGCGGGGCCGCGAATACCTCTTCGACTGGGACGAGGAGGGCAACCGGCTCACCCTGCGGGTGCTGCCCGCGCTGCCCACCGCCATCGCCGCGCAGCGTTTCGTCACCGTCCCCGGCGAGACGGTGCTCGGCTTCACCGACGCCGGGGCCGTCCCGCGGACCGTGCCGGTGCGCACCGGCGACGGCGGGACCGAGGACGCCCCGGCGGTGGTCTGGCGCACCGGCCCCCGCTCCCCCGAACCGCATCTGCTGGCGGCCGGCCGGCCCGGCGCGGGCACCACGACCCTGCTGCGCTCGATCGCGCTCCAGGCCCTGCCGCACGGCGACGTGATCGTGATCGAGGGCGAGGGCGAGGGGACCGGCGAGTACGCGTGTCTGACCGGGCGGGACGGGGTCCTCGCCGTCGAGTGCGGGCTCTCCGGCGCGCTGACCTGCCTGGAGTGGGCCGCGCGCGAGACCGAACGGCGGCTGGCGGCCGCGAACCTGGCCCGGCAGGCCGGACAGCCCGCGCCCGCGGACACCCGCCGCCCCCTGTGGATCCTGCTCGACCGGCCCGCCGTGCTCGGCGCGCTGGCCGCCGCGGAGGGCCGCCGGGACCCGCAGGACCTGCTCGAAGTGCCGTTGCGCCACGGCCGCGCCGCGCAGGTCACGGTGGTGGTGGCGGAACGGTTCGACGCCCTGGACACCCTGAGCGGGACGGTACGGAGCCACACGGGCGCGCGGGTCGCGCTCGGCCCCGCCGCCCCCGAGCAGATCGCCGCCGTCCTCGACGCGCCCCCGCACACCACCCCGGTCCCGCATATGCCACCCGGCCGGGGATACGCCCGCCTGGGCACCGACCCCGTCCTGCGCCTCCAGGTGCCCGCGACACCCGACCCGTACGACGACGCGACCAGCGACGCGCTCTGCCAGGCGGTCCTGGACCTGCTGCCCCCGCGCCGGCCCGAGCCGGAGCCGGGCCCGAAACCGGGAGTACCGGGAGACCTGGGCCTGGATCCGGACCTGGACGCCGACACCGCGCCGACCCTGCGCAAGAAGCCCCGCCCCGCGACGCTTCCGGCCCCGGCGGAGGGCTGACCCCCGTCCCCGTACCGGCGGACCGTCAGAACACGGCCGCGGACACGGCGCGCCGCAGGGGGCGCACCACCGCGACCGCTCCCGGGCCTTGTCCTACGCCACGAAGGACCGGGGCGACTCCACGCCCGCGCCGCCGCCCGCCCCGACCAGCCGCGCCGCGGCGGCCAGCCGGGCCGCCGCCTCCTCGGCGACCGGCCCGGCGACGGTGAACGGCAGCCGGACGTACCCCTCGAAGGCGCCGTCCACCCCGAAGCGCGGCCCCGAGGGAACCCGGATGCCGACCCGCTCGCCGACCTCGGCGAGCCGCGAGCCGGACAGGCCCCCGGTGCGCACCCAGAGGGTGAGCCCGCCGCTCGGCACCTCGAACTCCCACTCCGGCAGCTCCTTGCGGACGGCCGCCACCAGCGCGTCGCGGTTCTCCCGGGCCTGGTCGCGGCGGAGCGACACGGCCTCCTGCCAGCCGCCGGTGCGCATCAGCCAGTTGACGCCCAGCTGCTCCAGGACGGGCGTACCGAGGTCGGCGTAGGCACGGGCGGCGACCAGGGAGCGGATCACATCGGGCGAGGCCCGGACCCAGCCGATCCGCATGCCCGCCCAGAACGCCTTGCTCGCCGAGCCCACGGTGAGCACGGTGGCACCGGCCGGATCGAAGGCGCAGACCCGGCGGGGCATCTCCAGGCCCTCGTCCAGGTACAGCTCGTTCATCGTCTCGTCGACCACCAGGACCGTGCCGGCGGAGCGGGCGGCCTCCACCAGCTGCCGGCGCTGGTCCTCGTCGGCGAGGGCGCCGGTGGGGTTGTGGAAGTCGGCGACGACGTAGGCGAGACGGGGCGCCGCGTCGCGCAGCACCTGGCGCCAGCGGGGCAGGTCCCAGCCGCCGAGGCCCTCGGCCATGGCGACGGGCACGAGCCGGGCACCGGTCTCCCGCATGAGCTGGAGGATGTTGGCGTACGAGGGGGACTCGACGGCGATCCGCTCGCCGCGCCCGGCGAAGAGATGGCAGATGGCGTCCATGGCCCCCATGGCACCGGTGGTGACCATGATCTGCTCGGGCATGGTCGGGATGCCGCGCTCGGTGTAGCGGTCGGCGAGCATCTGGCGCAGCGCGGGGAGTCCGGCCGGGTAGTCGCCGTGCGTGTGGGCGTACGGCGGCAGCTCCTCCAGGGCGCCCTGGATGGCGCGGGTGAGCCAGGGCTCGGGGGCCGGCAGCGCGGCGCAGCCGAGGTCGATCATGGAGCCGAGGGACTCGGGCGGCAGCGGTTCGAGGCCCCGGGCGGGCAGCGGATTGCCGGCCGGGACGGCGGTCCAGCTGCCGGCGCCGCGCCGGGATTCGAGGAAGCCCTCGGTGCGCAGCGCCTCGTAGGCGGCGGCGACGGTGGTGCGGCTGACGGAGAGGGCGACGGCCAGTTCGCGTTCGGCGGGCAGCCGGGCGGCGACGGGGACGCGGCCCTCCAGGACGAGCAGCCGGATGCCGTCGGCGAGGGCGCGGTAGGCGGGCGGCTTGCGGGTACCGGGAACGGTCGGCCGGGCCCGCTGGGCCTGGATCTGCCGGGCGAGCTGGGCCGGACCCACAGCCGAAGTCCACTGAGCCATGGAAATCAGTCCACCTTCCGCGAATTGGCCATGGTTGGCCGGGGTTCTCCCGCCACAGAGTGGCATGAGCCAGTCCACTCGCACCACCCAGCTCGTCTCAGGGGGGAAGTCCGTGTCCATCGCCTCCGGCCTCCGCGGCCGTCATCTCACCCGCCGGCTCGTCCAGCTGTACGCGGGGCTCGCGCTGTACGGGGTCAGCGCGGCGCTGCTCGTGCGCGGCGGGCTCGGTCTGGAGCCCTGGGGCGTGCTGCACCAGGGGCTCGCCCGGCTGACCGGGCTGAGCATCGGGGTCGTGTCGATCATCGTGGGGGCGGTCGTGCTGCTCCTGTGGATACCGATGCGGCAGCGGCCGGGCCTCGGCACCGTCTCCAATGTCCTCGTCATCGGTCTGGCCATGGACGCGACGCTGGCCCTCGTCCCGGAGACGGGCGGTCTGCCGGTCCGGATCGCGCTGATGCTGCTCGGCATCGTCCTCAACGGCGCGGCCACCGGTCTGTACATCGCGGCCCGCTTCGGGCCCGGCCCGCGCGACGGCCTGATGACCGGGCTGCACCGGCGGACGGGGCGGTCGATCCGGCTGGTGCGGACGGCGATCGAGGTGGCGGTGGTCGCGGCCGGCTTCCTGCTCGGCGGCTCGGTCGGCCTCGGCACGGTGCTGTACGCGCTGGCGATCGGCCCGCTCGCGCAGCTGTTCCTGCGGGCTTTCGCGGTCGCGGAGCCCGTCGTGAAGTCGGTCACGGAGCCGGTCGCGGGGCCGGGCGAGGGGCCGGTCGCGGGGCCGGGGTCCGCCGGCGCCGCGGAGGTGCCGGCCGCCGCGCGGACGCTCTGAACGGAGCCTTCCGAACGGGCCCGGCCGATCCGTCGGGGTGCCAAGGGCGTGTGCCGGATCCCCCGGCGTTCCGGCCCGGTCACCCCGGCGACACCGGCCCGGTCCATACTGCGGCGGTGACTCGTGAACGCCACCCCTTCCTCGATCATCCGGCCCCTCTCCCCTTCGCCCACCGCGGCGGCACGGCGGACGGCCTGGAGAACACGGCGGCCGCCTTCCGGCGCGCCGCCTCGGCCGGTTACCGCTACTTCGAGACGGACGTCCACACCACGGCCGACGGCCGGCTCGTCGCCTTCCACGACGCGACCCTCGACCGGGTCACGGACGCGGCGGGCCGGATCCGCGATCTGCCGTGGTCGGCGGTACGGGAGGCCCGGGTGGCGGGCCGGGAGCCGCTGCCGCTCTTCGCGGACCTGCTGGAGGAGTTCCCCGAGGCCCGCTGGAACGTGGACCTGAAGACCGAGTCGGCGCTGGAGCCGCTGCTCGGCACGATCCGCGCGGCGAACGCCTGGGACCGGGTCTGTGTGAGTTCGTTCACGGAGGCGCGGGTGGCCAGGGCGCAGCGGCTCGCCGGGCCGCGCCTGGCCACCTCGTACGGCGTGACCGGCGTCCTCGGGCTGCGGCTGCGCTCGCTGGGCATACCCGCGGCGCTGCGGTCCGGGGCGGTCGCCGCCCAGGTCCCGGAGCGGCAGGCCGGGGTGCCGGTGGTGGACCGCCGGTTCGTCCGCGCGGCCCACGCGCGGGGGGTCCAGGTGCACGTGTGGACGGTGAACGAGCCGGAGCGGATGCACGCCCTCCTGGATCTTGGCGTGGACGGGATCATGACCGATCATCTTCAGACGCTGCGCGGTGTCCTGACCGACCGCGGTCTGTGGATCTGAGCGCGCGTACCGCCACAGGGGCCAAGGGCATGAACGAGGGGGGCGCGGCGTTGACCGACGTCGACACGACCAAGCGGCCGGACGGCGATCCCGCCGATCCCGCCGGACCGGCCGCTCACACGGATCCGGACGGACCCGCGGATCCGGCCGCGCGCCGCCGCGAGCAGCGGGGCTGGTACTTCTACGACTTCGCCTGCTCCGTCTACTCGACGAGCGTGATCACGGTCTTCCTGGGCCCGTATCTGACCTCGGTCGCCAAGGCGGCGGCCGACCCGGACGGGTTCGTCCACCCGCTGGGCATCCCGGTGCGGGCGGGTTCCCTGTTCGCGTACGCGGTCTCCGCCTCCATCATCATCGCGGTCCTCGTGATGCCGCTGGTGGGCGCGGCGGCCGACCGTACGGGCCGGAAGAAGCCGCTGCTCGCGGCCTCGGCGTACCTGGGCGCGACCGCCACGGCGGGGATGTTCTTCCTGGAGGGCGAGCGGTACCTGCTGGGGGCGTTCCTGCTGATCGTGGCGAACGCCTCGCTGTCGGTGTCGATGGCGCTGTACAACGCGTACCTGCCGCAGATCGCCGGACCCGACGAGCGGGACACGGTCTCCTCGCGCGGCTGGGCGTTCGGCTACGCCTCGGGCGCGCTGGTGCTGGTGCTCAATCTGGTGCTGTACTCCGGCCACGACTCCTTCGGCCTGACCGAGGGCATGGCGGTACGCATATGCCTGTCCTCGGCGGGCCTGTGGTGGGGCGCCTTCAGCCTGATACCGCTGCGCCGGCTGCGCGACCGCCGGATCGCGCGGGCGGCGGGCGGCGGTGCCGATGGTTCCGGCGCGGCCGGGGCGGGTGCCGGGGCCGGCGCGATGGGCGGCGGCTGGCGGCAGCTCGTGTCGACCCTGCGGGACATGCGGCGCCATCCGCTGACGCTGGCCTTCCTGATCGCGTATCTGATCTACAACGACGGCGTGCAGACGGTGATCTCGCAGGCCTCCGTGTTCGGCTCCGAGGAGCTGGGTCTGGAGCAGACGACGCTCATCACGGCGGTGCTCCTGGTGCAGGTGCTCGCGGTGGCGGGGGCGCTCGGAATGGGCCGCCTCGCGCGCGTGTACGGCGCGAAGCGCACGATTCTCGGGTCGCTGGTGGTGTGGACGGCGATCCTGGTGGCCGGATACTTCCTGCCCGCCGGGGCCCCGGCGTACTTCTACTGCCTGGCGGCGGCGATCGGCCTGGTGATGGGCGGCAGCCAGGCGCTGTCGCGGTCCCTGTTCTCGCATCTGGTGCCGCGCGGCAAGGAGGCGGAGTACTTCTCGGCGTACGAGATGAGCGATCGCGGACTGAGCTGGCTGGGTCCGTTGGTGTTCGGTCTCGCGTATCAGCTGACCGGGAGCTACCGGGATGCCATCATCTCTCTGGTGATCTTCTTCGGCGTCGGTTCCGTGCTCCTCGCGCGGGTGCCGATGCGGCGCGCGGTGGAGGCCGCGGGGAACCCCGTACCGGCCCGGATTTAGACGTGGAAGTGAATGGGCGGTAGTGTACGCCTTTGGCCTGCCAGGCGGACCGTTACTGCGTACTCACTTGGTGAAGACGTTGAGTGACATCTCCTGCCAGATGTGACAAAACGGGCACTGGTGGGTACAAACAGGGGCGGCACGACGGGCGACGCATGACCCGGAACGGGAATCTTTACCGCCGACCGGACGTTGACCGGATGACGACGACAGCGACACCTGTCCTGTGGGCGACAAGCCCGGGAGGCACGATTCATGAGTGAGCGAGCTCTTCGCGGCACGCGCCTCGTGGTGACCAGCTACGAGACCGACCGCGGCATCGATCTGGCCCCGCGCCAGGCGGTGGAGTACGCATGCGAGAAGGGGCATCGTTTCGAGATGCCCTTCTCGGTCGAGGCGGAGATTCCGCCGGAGTGGGAGTGCAAGGTCTGCGGGATCCAGGCACTCCTGGTAGACGGGGACGGCCCCGAGGAAAAGAAGGGCAAGCCGGCGCGTACGCACTGGGACATGCTCATGGAGCGGCGCACCCGTGAGGAGCTGGAGGAAGTGCTGGCCGAACGGCTGGCGGTCCTTCGTTCCGGCGCCATGAACATCGCGGTGCACCCGCGCGACAGCCGGAAGTCCGCCTGACGGACCCACGGTTGCGAGAGATACGCCGCGGGGCCCGGTACACATCGTGTACCGGGCCCCGCGGCGTATCCCGTATATCCGGACGGAGCAGATCCGGAAAGTCCGAAGGGGCGCGGGCCGTGGCCCGCGCCCCTTCGGACGGAATACTCGGTCGGGATCCCGCGGCCGGGGCCCCTCGGTCCGTGTGGAGGACCGGGCGGCACCAGGCCGGAGCCAGGGGTCGGCGTCAGGGCATCAGGGGCGGGCGGGGATCCTGGGGCTCACGCGGCCCCTGAGGCCCGTCCTGCCGGATGACCTCGCCCTGCACCACCTTGCCGTCCGGACGGCGCATACGGGCCTGCTGGAAGGCGTCCTGGAGGCTTCCGGGGGCGGCGGCGCTCATCCGGCGCTCCACGGTCTTCTCCGCGTACCGCCCGACGGCCGTACGGACCTGCGGGATCAGCAGCAGCAGACCGACCGCGTCGGAGACCAGGCCGGGGATCATCAGGAGCAGGCCGCCGAGCATCAGGAAGCCGTTGCGGTCCTCCGCTCCGGCCCGGTCGGCCTCCGTGGGCATCTCACCGCGCTGGACGGCCTCCTGGGCGCGCTGGAAGGTGCCGGTGAGGTTCGCGAAGGCGCGCCGGCCGGCCCGTTTGATCACCGTGGCGCCGAGCACGGCGCCGCCGACGAGCAGCAGCAGGACGGTGACACCGCCCGCCGCGCCGGCCACGACGGTGAGCAGCCAGATCTCCAGGACCAGCCAGGCGGCGAAGCCCAGCGGCAGGAAGGTGCGGGCACGGGAGCGTCGGGGGGTGGAAGAGGGCGATGCGCCGGTCGTCATGGTTTCCAGTGTGCCTGGCGGCCCGTGGGAACGTCGTAAAGGAAGATCGTCCACGCGCGCGAAAAGCGCCCGGCGCTCCGCGCGTCCGGGCCGGTCAGGGCGGGTAGGGGCGATCGGAACGGCCGAGACGGCCGGGCCGGTCGGGGCCGCCGGAACGGCCGGGACCACCGGAATGGTCGGGACCGCGGAGCGGCGGCCGGGACGGCGGAACGGTCAGGACTGCTTGCGGCCGAGCAGTTCGCCGGCCTTGCGCGCACGAGCGGACAGACCCCAGCCGGTGACCCGCCACAGCGCCTCGACGAGGATGTCCTTGCTCATCTTGGAGTCGCCGATCTCCCGCTCGACGAAGGTGATGGGCACCTCGACGACATGGAAGCCGGCGGCGACGGCACGGCGGGCCAGGTCGACCTGGAAGCAGTAGCCGGCCGAGGCGACGTCGTCGAGGCCGAGGCCCTCCAGGGTGCCGCGGCGGAAGGCGCGGTAGCCGCCGGTGACGTCGCGGATCGGGACGTCGAGCATGAGCCGGGAGTAGAGGCTGCCGCCGCGCGAGATGAACTCGCGGGACTTCGGCCAGTTCACGATCCGGCCGCCGGGCACCCAGCGGGAGCCGAGCACCAGGTCCGCGCCCTTGAGGGCAGTGAGCAGCCGGGGCAGCTCCTCGGGCTGGTGGGAGCCGTCGGCGTCCATCTCGACGAGGACGTCGTAGCCGTGCTCCATGCCCCAGCGGAAGCCGGCCAGATAGGCGGCGCCGAGGCCCTCCTTGCCCTTGCGGTGCAGGACCTGGACGTGGTCGTCGTCGGCGGCGAGCTCGTCGGCGATCTTCCCGGTGCCGTCGGGGCTGTTGTCGTCGGCGACGAGCACGTACGCCTCGGGCACCGCCTCCCGTACGCGCGAGACGATCGGCTCGATGTTCTCCGCCTCGTTGTAGGTCGGGATGATCACCAAGACCTTGCCGAGCGGGCCGTAACGCCTCTGGCCACCGTCGTTCACTGCTGTCCCTTCGGGATACCTGCGAGAGCCCCCACCATAGCGAGCCTCGCACCGGGGGTACGTACGGGACCGGGGACCGGTGCCCCCGGCCGGCCCGGAACCCCGCCGTCCGGGGCCCGCCCGGGTCGGAGAAACCTTCCTTCGCGCCGGGGCGGGGCTCCCACCGCGCCCCGGCGCTCCCTGCCCGGGCCCGATCGGCGCGCGGCGGCGAGGGGGCGGAGAGCCGAGGGCCGGGGGCCGGCAGGGGGTGGAGGCGTTCGGAACGCCTCTATGCCACTCGTTTATGTCACTCGTTCGGCCGTACGAAAACAGTCTGCCCGGACACGACGGTCTCCAGACAGACCGGGAGCGCGGCCCCGGGGGTCAGATCCGGCAGGCCGGGCGTCCCCGAGCGCGGGTCGGTGGACCAGCGCGCCACCCGGTCGTCCGGCGCCTGGACGACCAGCTCGCCCGCGCGCCAGACCGCGTAGTCGGCGGGGGCGCCGGGCACCAGGGTGCCGGCGTCGTCGCGGCCGACCGCGCGCCAGCCGCCGCGGGTGTGCGCGGTGAACGCGGCCCGCACCGAGACCCGGTGCTCGGGCGTCCGGTGGAAGGCGGCGGCGCGCACGGTCCCCCACGGGTCGAGCGGCGTGACCGGGCTGTCCGAGCCGAAGGCCAGCGGCACACCGGCGCGCAGCAGAGCGGCGTACGGGTTGAGGGCGCGGGCCCGCTCGGCGCCGAGGCGGTCGGCGTACATGCCGTCCGCACCGCCCCAGTACGCGTCGAAGGCCGGCTGCACGGAGGCGGTCAGACCGAGCTCGGCGAAGGCGGCGACCGACTCGGGAGTGAGCATCTCGGCGTGCTCGACGCGGTGCCGGGCGGCGCGGATCCGGGCCAGGCCCAGCTTCTCGGCGGCGGCCCGGACGCCCTCGACGACGGCGTCGACGGCAGCGTCGCCGATGGCGTGGAAGCCGCCCTGGAGGCCGGCCTCGGTGCAGGCGACGATATGAGAGGTGACGGCCGCCGCGTCGAGGTGGGCCACGCCCGTGCCGGAGTGGTCGGCGTACGGCTCGTGCACACAGGCGGTGTGCGAGCCGAGCGAGCCGTCGGCGAACAGGTCGCCGGCCGCGCCGAGGGCGCCGAGCTCACGGGCCCGGTCGATGTCGAGGTCGGCCCAGTAGCCGACGATCCGGGGGCCGGGCTCGCTGCGGGCCAGGTCGAGCAGTCCGGTGAAGTCGTCCTCGGAGGAGATGTCCGGGCCGCCGCACTCGTGGAGGGTGCCGATGCCGAGCGAGGCGGCGTGGTGCCGGGCGGCGCGCTGCGCCTCGGTCCGCTGGCGCGGGGAGAGCGCGGCGTAGGCGGCGGCGCGTACGGCGTGGTGGGCGGCGCCGGTGAGGGGCTGCTGCCCGTCGTGGAAGCCGTCGAGTGCGCGGACGCCGGGCACCAGGTCGAGCAGGGCGGTGGTGACGACGGCCGAGTGGACGTCGATCCGGGTGAGGTAGAGCGGACGGCCGCCGGCGAGCGCGTCCAGTTCGGTCCGGGTCAGCGGGCGGCGCTCGGGCCAGCGGGCCGCGTCCCAGCCGTGTCCGATGAGGATGCGGTCCTCGGGGCGCGCCTCGGCGTAGGCCCGGATCCGCTCCGCGGCGTCGGCGAGCGAGGCGGCGGACGACAGGTCGAGGCCGGTGAGGGCGAGGCCGGTCGCGGTGGTGTGCACATGGGCGTCCACGAACGCGGGGGTGACGAGCGCGCCTTCGAGGTCGACCACCTCGTCCACGCCCGCGGCGAAGGCGTCGGCGGCGCCCTCGGAGCCCACCCAGGCGACGTGCCCGCGCTCCACCACCATGGCGGTGGCGAAGGGATCGGCGGGGCTGTGGACTTCTCCACCGCGCAGCAGCACGGTGCGGTCTTCGTACACGCTCATGCGACCAGGCTAGGACCTGCCGGGACCCGGTTTGTCCCCCGGGCCCCGCATCGGGGCGCTCCGGCGGTCCGGGTGATCTTGGAACGGCCGCTTCCGGGCCCGGCCAGGACCGCCGGGAGGGTCCCGGACGAGCGTCCTGGCGACCCGGGCGGCAGCCCGTTGCGTGCGCCCTGGCGGCGGTCCCGGGACGGCCCTGGCGAGAGGGCTAGTGCCGCGACCGGCAATGTTTGCCCGGGAAGGAGCGTCGTACGGTGCACTGCACTCGCTTCGCTCGCTCCGTCTCGGCGCTTGATTCCTTCTTCGGATGCCGAGCAGCCATCGCAAGGCGGCCGGAAGTCCTTGTAGCGGAGCTACCAGGGCTTTTGGCCAACGCCGCGAGGGTGCGTGCCGGGCGGCGCGACAGGGCAAAGCTTGCCGGGAGGGGCACTAGATACGGGGCGGTCTGGCCTCGTACGGAGTGGACAGGACCACGGTGGTACGGCTGGCCACATGCGCCTGCGAGCGAATGCGGCCGAGCAGGTGTTCCAGTTCCAGCGGGGTGGCGACACGCACCTTGAGGATGTAGTTCTCCTCCCCCGCGACGCTGTGGCACGCCTCGATCTCGGCGATGTCGGCGAGCCGGTCGGGGGTGTCGTCGGGGGCGCTGGGGTCGAAGGGTTTCACCGAGATGAACGCGGTGAGCGGCAGGCCGACGGCCTCCGGGTCGACGACGGCGGCATAGCCGCGGATGACTCCGCGCTGCTCCAGCCGGCGGACGCGCTGATGCACAGCCGAGGTGGACAGGCCGGTGGCCTTGCCCAGGTCGGTGTAGCTCATGCGCCCGTCCTTGACGAGCAACTCGACGATCTGGCGATCCAGCTCCTCCATGCGGTGACCCTAGTGCCCAGGAAGGGGAGCGGAACAGTCGGGGAGGGCCTCTTTGCTCCGGTTCGGGCCACCCTGAGGCACCTGTGACGTTCATGTGACGAACGCCACAGGTTTTGCGGGGCCTTGGGCGGGGGCTCACGGTTATGCGGCGGGCCGCATGGGAATTGCTTGCTGTGGTCACGGCCGCAGATCCGGCCGGCCTGTTCGAGGGGGAGATTCTCCATGCAGGAGTCCGTTGATTCCGTCGACTCGTCCGACGAGCGCGACGCGTACGACACCTTTGAGATGTACCGGGTGATCTGCCCGGACTGCGTGCAGCCGATCGCGCTGCTCGCGGACGAGGACGTCCTGCCGGAGCACGCGCTCTGCCCGTCCCCGTGGAACCCCTTCGTCCTCACCGTCTGCTCCGGGACGGGGCGGCCCGCCGCCGATGCCCGGCCGGCGGACGAGACGCTGGAGGTCCAGGAGCAGGACACCGCGCTGCTGCTGACGCTGCCCCAGGGGCTCGACTGGCGGATGCAGCCGTTCTCGCACGTGGGCGGGCCGGGCTCGCGCCCGATCAAGCCGGCCCAGCTGCGCCGCGCGGCCTGAGGCGGCGCGGGGCCTGAGGCGGCGCGGGGCGCGGCTCAGGTCCGGGTGAGCGCCGGCCTGAGGCCGTACATGCCCGGGACAGCGCCGGCCCGAGTCGGTGCCGACTGAGCCGGTGCCGGTCCGAGGGACCGCCGGGGGGCGGTTCCACGTCGGGCGACCGGGCCTGGGTGCCGCGCGGGCGTGGTGGTCCCGGTGAGCGCAGTAGCCGCGACGGCGTGGCCGGTGCCGGGACGGCGCGAGGCCGGCGGCCTCGGGCGTTCCGGCCCGCCGCATCCCCTTCGTACGCTCCTTGTCGCCCTGTCAGCCTTGTCGGCCTTGTCGGCCTTGTCAGCCCTGTCAGCGGGATTCCGGTCCGGCGAGGTGGCGGGCGATGACCACGCGCTGGATCTGATTGGTGCCCTCGACGATCTGGAGCATCTTCGCCTCGCGCAGAAAGCGTTCGACGGGGAAGTCCGCGGTGTAGCCGTAACCGCCGAGCACCTGCACCGCGTCCGTGGTGACCCGCATCGCCGCGTCCGAGCAGAAGAGCTTCGCCATGGCCGCCTGCTTCGTGAACGGCCGTCCCTCGTCCCGCAGTCGCGCCGCCTCCAGGTACAGGGCCCGCCCGGCCTCGATCCGGGTCGCCATGTCGGCGAGCAGGAACCGCAGGCCCTGGAAGTCGGCGATCGGCCGGCCGAACTGACGCCGCTCCCTGGCATATGCCACAGCCGTGTCCAGTGCCACCTGCGCGAGCCCCACCGAGCAGGCCGCGATCCCGAGCCGCCCGGAGTCGAGGGCGGCCAGCGCGATGGCGAAACCCTGCCCCTCCGCGCCGATCCGGCGCGCGTCGGGGAGCCGTACGCCGTCCAGGTGCACCTGGGCGGTCGGCGAACCGCGCATGCCCATCTTCCGCTCGGGAGCGGCGGCGCTCAGGCCCGGCGCGTCGCCCGGCACCAGGAACGCGGTGATCCCCTTCGGGCCGTCCTCGCCGGTGCGGGCCAGCACCGTGTAGAAGTCGGCGATCCCGCCGTGGGTGATCCATGCCTTGGTGCCGTCGAGGACCCATTGCTCGCCGTCCCGGACGGCCCGGGTGCGCAGGGCGGCCGCGTCGGAGCCGGAGGAGGGTTCGGACAGGCAGTACGCGCCGAGCAGCCCGCCGCCCAGCATCGCCGGCAGATGCGCGGCCCGCTGTTCCTCGCTGCCGAACTCGGCGAGCGCGTGGCAGGACAGGCTGTGCACGCTCATGCCGAGGGCGACGGTGAGCCGGGCGGCGGCCAGTTCCTCCAGGACCTGGAGGTACACGGTGTAGGGCTGGTCGCCGCCGCCGTACACGGAGTCGTACGGGAGGCCGAGCAGGTTGGAGGCGGACAGCAGGGTGAACAGCTCGCGGGGGAAGCGTCCCTCGGCCTCCTCCTCGGCGGCGCGGGGCGCGATCTCGCGCGCGGCGATCTCGCGTACCAGCGCGAGCAGTTCCCGGGCCTCCTCGGTGGGCAGCCGGCGTTCCACGAACCGCCTCTGGGCGTGGTCGGGCATGGCGGGCGCTCCTTCCCCGCCGGGCCCGGGCGGCCCGGCACAGCGCCGATGCTGCCCCGGGGCGGGCCGTGCGGACGGGCGGCAGGCGGCCGGAGGGGCGGAGTGTGCCCGTTCGGCGGGGCCGGACTCCTCGGCCGGGCGGTCCGGCAACACCCGGGAGGTGCTCCGTACCACTCGCGGAATGCAAACACGTCGCTCCGGAAATCCGTGGGCCGCGCTTCATGAGCGCAAAATGCCCCCTCTCGGGTTCTCAAGATCCACATCTCGTGTTTTCCAGGACCCTCGGGCAAGATCCATAAGCGGGGTGGCCCACAACCGGTACAACCCGGGCGCCGCGAAATCGCGGCGCGTCCCACACCGGCGGCCAGAGTCGGAATCAGCCAATGTGGCGAACACGCTTCCCCCAGCCGCGTCGCTCCCGTTCCACGAGATCACCGGTCACGTGATCGGACATTCCGATTTCAGGTGAATTGCCGTCACGACCTATTTTTTGCCATGTCTTTGATCAGTCCTTAACGCATGGTGCCCCTGTGCCTAGAGTGAACGCGCGCTCAGGGGGTCAGGTCATCGCCCGGTCCCCGTGTGTCGCCGGGACGAGCGTTGCTGACGCGGTACCACACGCGGCAGCCTTCCTCCCGCCGCGCCGGCACGAGGAGGGACGGGAGGTCATAGCTGCGCCGTAGGCAGCGGCCGTTACGGCCGAGCTGTCTCGGCCACCCCGTCCGCAGCACGCCACGCCGAGCCGACGTCATTCCGCGGATCCGGAGTCATTCCACTGAGCCGGAGCCCGAGTTCCCTTGTCGGCCTGTTCTCCGCGATTCCACGGGAGCCGCGTGCCGCCCGGAAGCAGCCTCAAGAGAAATCCGGCCGATCCCCCTTGTCCCTACAGCGGCCCTCTCCGCCCCATGACGCACGCGCCTTCGCGTCGAGCGGGCGGAGACTCCGCCGTGCCCGCGCACATTCCATCGCCCCGCATACAAGGAGTCGACGTTTTGAGACGGGTCAGCAGATACACGTACGCACGCATTCCGATAACGTGCGCCATTGCCACCGCGATGGCGTTCGGCACGGCGATACAGGCGCAGGCCGTCGCACAGCGGACGCCGACGCCGCCCCCGAACGCCGCCGAAGGCTGGTCGGGCCCGGCCACGCCCGGCGTGAAGGCGGACGAGAACGGCAACAAGGACCGCGTTCCCGCCAAGGAGCGCGGCAAGGTGCTCGGCAGCGACTACGCCACGTCCGTCGACACCGCGTGGACCACCATCGGCGACGCCACCGGCTTCCACCTCATGACCGCCGACGAGGCCGACGGCTACCGCTGGAAGACCGCGGCGACCCTCCTCGAACCCGGGTTCTCCGAGACCGACACCTGGATCGGCAACGCCTGTGTCACCGCGTCCGGCGACCGTGCCCTCGTCGCCTACGCGCCGCGCACCTTCACCAACAAGCCCGACCTCATGGCCCGGGGCGCTTTCACGGCCGCCGTCGACCTGAACTCGGGGAAGGTCACCAAGCTTCCGTTCCAGGCGAGCCTCGCCTACTTCTCGCCCGGCTGCGGCGACGGCGAGCAGGCGGTCCTGTCGCAGTTCACCGACGAGAACACGTCCGCCCGGAACGAGACCCGTCTGATCACCGTCGACGCCCGTACGGGCAAGACGACGACGAAGACCACGGTGCGGGGCCAGGTCACCTCCGCGGTCCCGACCCGCGACGGCATCGTCGCCGCGCAGGGCAACGCCATCGTCCGGATCACCCCGAGCGGTACGTCCGAGCTGGTCACACGTACCGACGACACGCCCTTCAGCCTGTCCGTCACCAAGGACGGCGGCATCGCCTTCCTTGACCGTACGCACCCCGCCCCGGCCGCGAAGGGCGTGCCGGCCGGCGCGAAGCCCGCCGAGGCCGCGTCCGCCGGCAGCACCTCCGAGGTCAAGTACCTGACCGCCGCCCAGCTCAAGGGCAAGGCCGTCAAGGCCCGGACGGTCGCCGAGGGCGACCTGACGGGTATGGACCTGACCCGGGCCGCCGACGGAACCGCGATCGTCACCGGCGTGGCGAAGAACGTCGGCACCCTGCCCGCGAACGTGCGCAACCCGGGCGGGATCGACAAGGAGGCCACCGCCTCCACCACGGCACGCGCCATGGTCGACGCCTCCTGGGCCGACGGCAAGGACACCCGGATCCGCCCCTCCGAATACGAGACGGCGCGCACGGTCCGGATCGAGATGAGGCACCTGCCCACCGGCAGCGAGCCCGTACTCGAGGCCAACCCGTCCGCGTCCCCGGTCGGATCCGACCCGGCGGCAGGCGCGGGCCTCTCCCCGGCCCTCGGCCTCCCGCCCGCCGCCGGCGGTGTCACCGTGGGCGGCGACAAGGTGCAGTCGCTCAACATCTCCGAGCCGGAGTCCGAGCGCACCTGCGCCGTGGAGCGGGGCAACCCGCAGAAGCAGGCATTCCAGCCGAAGCCGCGGCAGATCGAGTGGGCCGTCGACCGGGCCATCGAAGGCACTCTGGACACGCACGTGTACCGGTCGGCCAACTGGAAGAACATGGGCATGGGCGCCTACGCGCCGCAGTCCCTCGTCGGCGGCCTCACCTCGCTCACCGGCGGCGGACGCATCCCGGCACAGGTGTTCCTCGGCATCACCGCCCAGGAGTCCAACATGTGGCAGGCCACCCGCTTCGCCGCCCCGGGCACCACCGCCAACAGCCTCATCGGCAACTACTACGGACTCATCCGCGACGAGCACGGTCAGGTCGCCGACCCGTGGGCCATCAACTGGGCCGAGGCGGACTGCGGTTACGGCATCACGCAGGTCACCGACGGCATGCGGCTGCCCGGCAAGCCGTACCCGAACGGCGAGGTCCGGCCGTCCAAGCCGCGTGCCTACCAGGAGGCCGTCGCGCTGGACTACACCGCGAACGTCGCGGCCGGCGTGAACATCCTCGCCGAGAAGTGGAACCAGACCCGCGGCGCCGGCCTCACCGTCAACAACGGCGACCCCAAGAGCATCGAGAACTGGTTCTTCGCCCTGTGGGCCTACAACTCCGGCTTCTACCCCCAGGCGGACGCGGGCAAGAACGGGGGCAAGTGGGGCGTGGGCTGGGCCAACAACCCGGCCAACCCGACCTACAAGCCCAACCGCACCCCGTTCCTGGAGAACGCCGTCGGCGGTGACGACTACTCGCACGCCGCCAAGCCGCAGTACTGGCCGTACCCGGAGAAGGTCATCGGCTGGGCCGCGCGTCCGCTGGAGGCCCTGGAGTCGCCGGGCACCCTCGTCCACGGCTACCGGGCCGCCTGGTGGACCGATCCCCTCTTCCGCACCACGGCGAAGCCGCCGGTCAACCTGTTCTGCAACGGCTCCAACGAGTGCGACCCGGGCAAGATCAAGGACGGCGCCACGAACGACTCGCCCGCGACGGGCCCGTGCCAGCGCACGGACTACCGGTGCTGGTGGGCCACCAAGGTGGAGTGGAAGAACTGCGCCGCCGGCGCCTGCGGCTACGAGCTGTTCCGCTTCGACAACACCTACGCGGAGGAGGCGGACGGCAACTCCCACCCGCCCCGGTGCAGCTCCGGTCTTCCGATCGGCACGCCCATCGTCGACAACCTGAACACCGGTCAGCCGATCGCGGGAGCCGACTTCAGGCGCTGCACGGACACCGCGCAGTCGTCCGGGTCGTTCAAATTCGACTTCGCCTCGCCCTCGGCGAAGATGGACACCCACCAGCTCGGCGTGGGCTACGGAAACCACATCTGGTTCGCCACCACGCACAAGGCCGGCTCCGCGGAGGCGCCGCGGCTGAAGGTCACCGGCACCTGGACCGGTCCCGGTACCGTCAAGGGCTGGACCCGCGTCCTGGTCCACATGCCCAACGTGGCCGCACGGTCCCAGCAGGCCAAGTACACGGTCTCGGGAACCGACTCCGAATCCCCGCACCGGGTCGCCCCGCAGCGCATCCGCAGCAACGAATGGCGGTCGCTCGGCGTCTTCAACTTCACCGGCACCCCGTCGGTGGCCCTGTCCAACATCACCGAGGAGAACATCGGAGTCGACATCGCCTGGGACTCCGTCGCGTTCCAGCACCTCGACGCCAAGCCCACGCAGGTGGTCGGCATGGGCGACTCCTTCGCCTCCGGTGAGGGCGCCGACACCGAGAACGGCAAGGACTACTTCCGGGAGACGGACTACAAGGAGAGCATCGGCAACGACGAGGTGGTCAACAAGTGCCACCGCTCCAAGCAGGCCTGGGTCCGGCAGGCGACCCTGCCCGGCAAGTCCCAGTCCATCGGCGCCATCTCCGACGCGTACGGCGATGTCGACCTGAGCTTCATCGCCTGCTCCGGCGCCCGGACCTTCAACGTCAAGTCGGGCGGCAAGAACCAGGACAACTCGCTGCCGCAGATGGATCTCGGCTATCTCGACCAGAACACGAGCATCGTGACGATCGCCATCGGCGGCAACGACTCGCTGTTCACGGACGTGATCACGGAATGCATCTACGCGGCGGGCCTGAAGCTCTGCCAGAACGCCGAGATCGAGAAGCGGAACCCGGACACGGGGGCCAAGACGGGTGAAATGAGCGGTCCGCTCAAGGACTTCATGCCCGGCTGGATCGCCAACGAGGTCAAGCCCCGGATCGTCTCGGTGCTGGGCGAGATCAAGGCCCGTGCGCCGAAGGCCAAGATCTACCTCGTGGGCTACCCGCCCCTGCTGTCCGCGAACGGCCAGTGCATCCCGGGCATCGGAACCGAGGAGGCGCCCTGGCTGAACGACGAGGTCGCCCCGAAGCTGAGCCTGGAGATGAAGGCCGCCGCGACGTCGGCCGGGGCCACCTTCGTCGACCCCGCCCAGGACTTCCAGGGCAAGGCGATCTGCGGTGACCCCGAATCGATCAACGGTATCGTCCTGACCGGCAAGGCCGAGGCGGACACCGGCGGGATCGAGCCGTCGATGAAGTCCTTCCACCCGAAGATCTCCGGTGCCCGGCTCTACGCCAACGCCCTGGAACGCGCCCTGTAACCGCTGAAGGACACGCGCCACTTCGTGGTTCCGTCCGCACAGCCGGCGGGCCCCGACGCATCCGTGCCGGGGCCCGTCGGCCTGCGAAGAGCAAGGATTCCCGCCATGCCGTACATACGACTCGTCAAAGGCGCCCTCGTCGTCGCCGTCGCCACCGTGGCCTGTCACACCCTCATGTCCGCCGGCTACGCATGGGCCCGCGACAGCGCGGCCGCGAGCGGGGACACGCCCCTCTCCGGTGCCTTCGAGTTCTTGTTCGTCACGGCCGCTTCCTGGATTCTCATGCCGCTCCTGCTGTGGGCCGGCATGCGGCTGCTGCGGGAGCGCGGCAACACCGTGCTCGTGGTCGTCGGCGGGCTGGCCTGGGTGGGGATCTCCGGGTACTGCACCGACGACCTCGACCGCCCCGGCGGACACATGCCGGTTCTCGCCCTCGTCGCCTATGTGCTCATCGGCACGCTGCTGGCCACGGTGGGCCCGCTCCGGCGGCGCTGAGGCGCACCTGCCGGGAAGGCCGCGCCGCATACGCCCCGCCCCGCCGGGCCCGACCGGTGGCCATCGGCGCTCGGCGCGGACGGCGAAGACACGTGCGTCCACTCAGCCCTTGCGAACCTCGCGCGGAGCGTGGCTGTAGTGGGCATGACCGCGCTCGACTGCCACGCAGATGAGCCGTGGATTGTCGAGGAGCGGCGAGAGGTCCCCATCGGCCACCCGCGTCGAGCCGGAGACGATCACCTCCCAAAGAGCCGGATGCGCCGCGATCGGGGCGAGTGAGGCGATGTCGCCGCTGTTGTCGAGTTCCAGCCGGCGCAATCGGGGCAGGCCGGCGACGAAGGTGATCGCCTCGGTTTTCGCAGACAGCAGGGAAACGTCCGTCAGCATCGCCGCGTCCGCCAGCAAGTCGGAATGGGCGAGCCGGCCGTCGTAGATACGGAGCTCGTCGAGATTCGGAAAGAGACCGGCCCCCTCCATGCTGGTCACATGGTTTCGTACCGATTCGATCCGGAGTTTCCGGAGGGCCGGTTTGGCGCCGAGAACGGAGAGCGATTCCCCCTTCCACTCTGAGATCAAGAGGTTCTCGGCGGACGCCACCGCGTGAATAGTCCGGCTTCCGGCAGACCACGGGATTTCCACTTCCCGGAGTTTCGTGAGCCCGGACAGATCCAGGCCCTGCGTGGCAGAGGCGGGCAGGCGCAGCCGTTCGAGATCCGCACACCGCGCCACCGGGGACAGGTCCGCGATGCCCTTCAGGACTCGAAGGCTGCGCAGCCCAGGAAGGCCCGGAAGGAAGGAAAGATCAAAACCGGCCTTGCGGCGCAAGGGCGCTCCGACGACCAGGCCGTCGCAGGTGCCGTCCGCGAACCGGCCGGCGTACGCGGGATCCCACGGCTCGTCGGTCACGAACATCTCGGACGGTCCGCCGCGCCGTCGGGTGATCTTCATTTCGGCTATCCCAAGGAGAGAAAGGGGGTGGAGACGCCCCTTTGGAGACCGCCCCCATCTCGCCTGTCAGCAGTGAGCCGACTCACTGGACGGGCGAATCATATTGGTCAGCGTTACGCCACCGTTGCACTGGTGGCGGTTGCCGTTTCTACCCTTGCTGACGTGCACGTCTCGGTTGCGCGGGGCATTCGTCGCGTGCCGGTCGAGATTGCCACAAGCGGACCACCGCGGCCCCGCCGAACGGTGTGCCCCTCGGCAGGATGTCCCGCCGGTTCGGACGTCGTTCGATCGAGGTCGCGGTGGACCGGTGCGGCCGCCTCGTGCGGGGCGGCCGGGAGTGGTGTCGTCAGGACGCGGGGCCGCGACCCATCACAGCACGCCGAGCGAGCGCAGCACCCGGTGCTGTGTGCCGGTCGGCTTGAAGGGCCAGTAGAGGTAGCAGACGCCGCCCGAACCGCTTCTGACCTTGCCGTTCGCGTCGTAGCGCTTGGTGCGGAGCCAGATGTTCTCCAAATGGGAGGGCGCCGCTGATCACGCGACGCCCTCCCGAGCAAACATGCAGGTAGCAGGCTCGGACTACCTAAGACGAATTGCGCTCGGACGCGCTGGTGCTGGCTTCCGCTGGCTTCCGTTCCGATCCGTTCGGGTGCGTCGCGCTGGATCGGTGCTGATTCTCGCCCCTCATATCCGGCCAGGCCTTCGCTAACTTGGTGCGGCTGCCTTCCCTGTGTACCGTCCGCCCTGCCGAGCAGTAAGAGCGAGCATAGAGGATCTATTTGTGAGTGAGCCGATGTGGGACGTCAAGGCACTTGCCGCCTATCTCGGAAAGCCTGCGTCTTGGGTGTACGACAACCACCTCAAGGAAGAGATGCCAAGCTTCCGTATAGGCCAGCAGCTCCGATTCTCTCCGGCAGAAGTCCGGCAATGGCTGGCAGAGCGATGCCGGTAACTGAGTGAAGGTGCAGGGTGATTCGAAAATGTGTGGCGCCCTCACAAGCAAAGCCACCGCGGCCGAGGAAGCGATACCCCTTCAATATGCGTTCCCGCACCACCGTTTCCTCGCCGTCGCGTTCGTGAATGCCGGCGACCGCGCGGACCAGACCAGCGAGCAACTCCTCACGAGGGCAGTCAGCACCGTCACGCCACCATCACCGGTGCTGTACTGGCGCTGTCGGGGCGACATCGTCCTCGGACCGCAGCACCTCACGGACAGCGGCTACGAACGTCGATAGCGCTCGTTCGAGGTTACTGGCCGACAGATCCTGGTATCGATATTCAATTTCAGGGTCATTGGCCAAGCGATGTGCGTGCTGCACCGAAAGCCCTGGGACAGCCAGGAGAAGCCGCAGCCGTTCCTCGTGAGGCACGGGAGCCTGAGGGCGAATGGTGTCATGGGCCCTATGCGCTGCGGCGGCTGTTTCCTCATCAGCACTGCCACACAGGCCGACGAGGGCTTCCTCTGCGTGTTCGACTGGGCCAGCACGTCGGTCCATGTTGTAGTTATAGACGGCGGTGGCCACCAGGTCTTTAGCCGCCGCCACGACATGATCAGGAGCAGTCAGTTCAATCTCAGCCCCTTTCAGGGTCACTGCCTGAAGTAATTCACGCCCTTGGCCACGCAAATCAGCGTTGTTTGGATCCTGACCGTAGAGACGCCCCAGGCGCCTCAACTCGCGTACGCTTCTGACGAACTGAGCGGCCTGGAGTTGCCGAACACTCCACAAGGCGGCCACCCGCTGCGCCTCAGCAGCTATCCACGCTGCCTCCCTTGCCGCCGCTGCCTGGTCCCGGCCACCATTCGCCTGGATCTTGGCGCCGATGATGCTGCCGAGGAGGCCTCCGAGGATGGCAATGGCAGCGACCAAGGCGGCGAAGATCTCGGGGTTGTCCTCAAAGTACTTCACTACTTCATCATGCCGAACTGGTCGGCGCCGCCGCAGTGTTACACCGCCACCAACGACGCTGCGGCCAGCACCGTGGGGCGGCGCCATCCTCGGGCTTCGACATCTCGCGAGTAGCCTCAACGGCCCTGCTGCAGTCCTCTGCAACTACGAATGACCCCTTTGCCTCACCACATAGGAAACGGTCTGAGTACCGAGAGGCCGGAATACCGAGGTCCCCTCGCTGATTGGTCTTCTTGTAGAGATCGCGGGGAGGGGCACCGGTGGCCGAGTTGATGTTGTTCCGGCAGGACGCCGACGGGCGGGACGTGGGGCTGTCCGGTTCGACGGTGGCGCTGGAGGTGGAGCTGCAGCGGCGGGTCGAGGCCGGGCTGGAGCAGATGCTCGGGATCCGGTTCGTGGCGTCGGAGTACGCGACCGGTCCGTGGCACCGGGGGCGAATCGACACACTGGGGCTGGATGAGAACGGCAGCCCGGTGGTGATCGAGTTCAAGAAGGGCTCTGACAGCGGGGTGCTGTCGCAGGCCGTCTCCCACATGGCGTGGCTGCGTTCGGCGAAGCACGAGTTCGAGGCGCTGGTCCGGAAGGTGCTGGGCGCGGAGGTGGCCGAGTCGATCGACTGGCGGCGTCCGCGGATGGTTTGTATCGCGGCCGGCTTCTCCCACCACGATCGCGTGGCCGTGCAGTGATTGCCCGAGCGGATCGACCTGGTGCGCTACCGGGTCTTCGACGGCGGGCTGCTCGGTCTGCTGCTCATCGACTCCTCACCGGGCTCGCCAAGCGCCGCTTTGTCTTCGGCGTCATCGGGAGCGGGACGCGGCGGTCGACAGCGCGCCGGCCCCGATGGCTCCTCCGGCGGCCGACGCCTGTCTTGTCCCGGAGTGCCTGCGGGGCCTGTACGCGGAGGTGAACGAGGCGCTGACGGCGTGGGTCGAGGTGGCGGTGCTGCGGCACTACATCGCCTACCGGCGGCTGGTGAACGTGGCGTCGGTGATCTTCCGCCCGAAGCACGAGACGATCTTGGTCTACCTCAGACTCGCCCCGGACACGGTCGTGCTGGAGGAGGGCTTCACCCGGGACATGCGCGGTATCGGGCATCTGGGGACGGGGGACCTGGAGGTGCGCCTCGTCTCGGCAGCGGACTTGGAGAAGGCGGCACCGTTGATCCGGCGGGCGTTCGAGGCGGCCTGACGCAACGAGAAGGGCGGCTGGAGCATCGTTTCTCGATGTTCCAGCCGCCCTTTCGCACCTCCCGGGTGCGGGAGCGTGCGGACGCGCACTGGGCAGCGAGGGCCGGCAGGGCGGTGGTGTCGACCTCGGCGCACGAGATCTTGCGGACCAAGCCGTCGGCGATGACACGGTGTATGCGGGGATCGTCAAGCGGACGATCTCGTCCGGGACAACCGTCCCAGTCGACAATTACACCGTGCCGCGCACCCCGACGACCTCGGCCTCCTTCACGCGCAGGGCGACAGCGCCCTCGCGCAGGACATCACACCCGCGCACCGACTTGGCGGCGTCGTCGAGGCACAGGGGCGGGGTCGTCACCAGAATGGGTCCCGTCAGGTGCCCGTCCAGTCGAATGCCCGGCGTGTGCAGAATCCACAGGATGCCGCGCTCATCGCGATGCGGAGGGCCCGCGCACCCCGCGCACCCCAGCGCCCCCATGGCATGGACCTGACGGTGGGCGTGGTGCTCTCCCCACCGCTGCGGGCCGGTCCGGTTGCCCGACCATCGGCGGAGCAGGACCCCTTCAACGGAGCGGTCGGCGGGCGTCTCGTCGCGGTAGCCCACCCTGCCATCCGCGGCGAAGACGACCTCGACCTCCTCGGGGTACTCGCACGCGTACGGCGCTACGAACATCGCGGTGGCGGAGGCAGTCACGGCGTCTCCAGGAACGCGACGGTCTGGCCCGTCCTGTCGACGGCCGAACCGTGGGCCTCGTTCTCCGAGCGACCGTGCGCGACGGGGCTAACGGGAATGTCGGCCCAAACAACCTTGCCGGGCCTCCTGGGTACCTCGTAGTGGCCCCACCTCAGGCTCATCGCATCGACGAGGAGGAGTCCGCGTCCGCCAGTGGCGTCGAGGCCGGCCGGGCTCATGGCGGGCGGTTTGGCGTCTCGGTCCCAGACCGACAACCGGACGATGTCGTCCACCATCTCCAGCGCGATCTCGAACGTCTGCGCCGTGGACTGCCTGGCCTGAGAGGAGTCCTGCCGGCTCAGGTTGTTCGGGTGCTGGACGACGTTGGTGGCGAGTTCCGACACCAAGAGCTTGGCGGTCTCGACGCTGTCCGGATGCACACCCCAGCGGGAAAGGACGTCGGTGGTGTGAAGTCTGGCCAGCCCGATGGCGTTGGGGGTGTCGGCCAGCGTGAGTCTGTTGCGCGGAGGTGTTGCCTTGAACACGGTGTGCCTCCCGAGCGGGGAGAAGAGCCGGGACGGGCCGCTGGCTCTCGCTCGATTCGTGTTGGGCGTCGCCCCTGAATTCGATGGCTTAGGGGCGGGCGGGGGGTGTCGCACCGAGCACGGGTGGCCGAGGCCGGCTGGTCGTCGGCTGGTCGGTCGTCCCATGGCGGGGCAAGACCACAAGACAACCGCTGCGGCCAAGGGATGAAAAGGATGCAGGGAGGATGGGTCTGAACACGCGGGTTGGAGCGGTTGGTCGGAGGTTGTACGCATGACAGGCAAGGTGGCCCAGGGGATGCAGCAGGTCCCGTTGAAGGGGCGATTCGCGGGCCGGCGCTTCGTCGTGACGGGCGGCTCTCGCGGGTTGGGCGGGGAGGTGGTCCGGCTGTTGCTGGCGGACGGCGCTCGCGTCGCCACCTGTGCGCGCACGGCGGAGTCGCTGGACGGACTGCGTCGTGCGCTCGGTGCCGGCGACGAGCTGTTCACCGAGCCGCTGGATGTCGCCGAGCCGGAGCTGCTGGAGCGGTTCGTGGAATCCGCCGCTGCCGTGCTCGGAGGGCTCGACGGCGTGGTCGCCTGTGCGGGAGGGGCCCGGGGCCGGGGCATCACCGAGGCCACAGCGGAGGACTGGGCGATGTCGTGGGCCCTGAACGCCGGCCACTTCGCCCGGCTCGTCGCGAGCAGCGCCCCTCACCTGCGGGCTTCAGGCGGCGGGTCGATCGTCGTGGTGTCCTCGATCTCCGGCTGGAAGCCCGGCCCGCAGGCCCAGTACGGAGCGAGCAAGGCCGCGCAGCTCCACATGGTGCCCTCGTTCGCCCGTGAACTGGGGCCGTACGGGATCCGCGTGAACGCCGTATCCCCAGGGTCCATGCTGATCCCGGGGAAGCGGTGGGACCGCATGCGCCAGGAGGACCCCGTCGCCTACCGGAATTTCGCTGCGGAGTTCCCGGGACAGGAGCTGGTGACGCCCGAGGAAGTCGCGGACGTGATCGCCTTCTTGCTCTCCGACCAGGCTCGTGGCGTGACCGGAGTCAACCTCCCCGTGGACCGTGGGCAGAACGCCCCCACTCCCCAGGGGTACTGAGAGCGGGCTCAGGCAGCGCTTGCTCCGAGTATCGGGCGGGCCTTGCGCTCGAAGTCCCGGACGATCGGCTCGTTGCGGCTTGGGGCGAGTCGGGCACGGAAGTCGCGCAGGGCCTGCACGGATCGCTCGCTGTGCACTCCGCCGAGCAGGTCCAAGGCGGTGCTGGCCGTGCCGACTGCTTCGTCGAGGCGGTTCTGCTGGAGGAACGCGGTGGCCAGCACAGAGCTGCTGATCGCTTGGCGACGACGCCGGTCGGTGTTGGCCGCGACCGAGGCCGCCGCGAGGCGTTCGGCCGTGGTCGCCTCGCCGAGGTCACGGTGGACCAGGGCAGCCTCGGCCTCCAGATAGTGGTGGTCGAGGAAGCGAACCCAGACAGATTCCTCGGCGGGACCACGACTTTGTTCAAGGGCCGCATCGGCAGCGGCGAGCGAGGCCGCTGCCTGCCGGGGAGTATCGAGCATGGCGTGTCCTCGGGCGGCCATGGCGTGCAGGCGCATGAGACCAAGTGGACTGCCCGAGCACTTGGCGGTCGCGATGCCGGCGCGGGCCAGGGCGACTCCCTCCGCGGGGTTGCCGAGGCTGGTCGCAACATGCGACAGGCCGGCGAGGATCTGCCCGCCGAGGACCCGGTCACCGCCCTCGGCGCACAGCCGGAGCGCCTGGATCATGTAGCGCTCGGCGAGGCCGTATTCGGCGGTGTCGTACGAGCACCAACCCGCCATGGCGGCCAGCTTTGCGGCGTACACGTAGAGGGTGCGCCGCTGGCTCGCGGGCAGGCCGCGTTGCTGGAGCATGGGGGCGAGCTGGGTGCTGAGATAGCCGACGATGCTCGGACGGACGTTCCCGCCGCCGAAGCGGTTGTCCATGAGGTCGAACATATTGATCATGGCTTCGACCTGCTCGACGGGGCCGCCTCCCGCCACAGAGGTGAGGTGGGGCGCCTGCTCCTCTTCGAGGAGCCACAGAAGCCACTGCCGTTGCGGATCCACCAGCGCGCTCGCGATGAACGGGGTGGCTCCGAGCAGTCTGCGTCGCGAGATGTCCGTGGAACCCAGCTCCGCGAGCGTGTGCAGAGTCTCACTCACGTCTTCACGGTACGACAGGGCGCGAGCGGCTACGGGCCGTTGGGCCTGCGGGGGAAAGCCGAGGTCCGTGGGGGAAACGGGGCGCCCCAGGAAGCCTCCGACGGCCTCCGCGATGAACTGGGGAGTCTTGCCCTTCGGGGTCACTCCCTGCGCCCAGCGGGTGGTCGACGCCTTGTCGTAGCGCGTGACCTCCCCCTGTAACGCGCCCAGTTCGTTGACTCGTCGCGCCAGAGCGGCGTTCGAGCATCCCGCTTCCTTGAGGTGCGCCGCGAGGGCCGTGTTGCCCCCTCCGGCCCCCGCTGTTCCCACGGCCATGCCTCGATGATGCCTTGTCGATCACCCAGCGTCCCGGTCTTCGGACACTCAGGGGTGGAAGACCAACCCCCATGCAACCGAACAACCCCGGTGCCCCCTCCTCCCGCGGCGGGCAGGCAACAAAACTAGGAGCGCCCTGGGCCGTCGATCTTCCGGCACCGTCTCCGCCGGAGCGCCGGCGCCCTCGGCTTCGGAGGGAGGAACATGCAGCCTGTCGTCATCCTGGACTGCTTCACCGTCGAGCCCAGCGGCCTCGGCGTGCCGCCGTACCTGTCCACCTACGTGCGCAACGCCTGGTCGGCGCTGCGCCGGGCCCGCCCCGAGGCGGAAGTCCGGTACCTGACCATCGACGACATGATGTGGTGCCTGGCCGGAGGGCAGCCCTCCGTCGAGCCGCCGCAGAGCGATCCGCTCACGTACTCGGCGACCACCAACCGCGACAGCGCTCTTCAGCTCCTCAGGGATGCGGAGATCGTCCTCGTAGTGGCGGGCGATGCCGTCCCCTCGGTCCATCTCCATGCGGTGAACGGGTCGTTGGCGGAGATCGCCCGAGCCGTCGCCTGTGTGCGGGGGCGCCGCTTCCTGCTGGGTCCGCTGTCCACGTACGCCTTGGCGGCGCCGGCGGAGTACGCCGGGCTGTTCGACGCCGTGCACACCCACACGGTGACTTCCGGCGATCTGCTCCTGGGCAGTCGGCGGCCGGCGGACTACGGGCAGATGCGGCGCGACCGCGACTCGTTCACCGGTCTCGTCGAGCAGATGCCCTGGCGTCCGATCGCCGAGCTGGAGCTGTACCGCGGCTGCACGCGCCGGAAATTCTGCGACTTCTGCAACGAACCGGCCAAGTCCCCGCTCGTCGCCTTCCGCGAGGTGGACGACGTCGTCGCCGAGGTGGAGCAGCTGTACGCGGCCGGGGTCCGCAACTTCCGTCTGGGGCAGCAGACCTGCTTCTTCTCCTACCGCAACCGGGACGAGGAGGCGATCCGCGCTCTGCTGGGAAGCATCCGGCAGGGCTGCCCCGACCTGGAAGTCCTGCACATCGACAACGCCGACCCTCTCGCCATCGCCGCTCCCGTGGTGCGGCGGATCGCGAAACTGGTCGCGGACTACTGCACCGAGGGCAACTGCGTGCCCATGGGCATCGAGTCCTTCGACCCGGTCGTCATCGAGCGGAACACCTTGGCCTGCACGCCCGAGATCCTCATGCGCGCGGTCGAGAACGTCAACGAGGCCGGGGCCGCCCGGGGGCCGGGAGGGCTGCCGATGCTCCTACCGGGCCTGAACCTGATCTACGGCCTGCCGGGAGAGACCCACCGTACGCACGCGGCCAACCTCCGGGGCCTGGCAACGATCCTAGACGCCGGCCTGCTCTGCCACCGCACCAATGTCCGTCTCGCACGGGCTTTCCCCGGCACCCCGCTGGCCGGCTTCGGCGAACTGGAGCCGCTGCCGTCCGCAGAACACTTCGCCACCTGGAAGGCCGACATCGACCACACCTGGGACCAGCCGATGAAGGAACGGGTGTACCCCGCCGGCCTGCGGATTCCAGGGTTGCACTCCTACTTCATCGGGCAGGGCGGAACCTGGTGGCGGCGGCTCGGCTCGTACTCCATCCAGGTCGTGGAGCGCGGTGCGGCCGTTCCTCTCGGAACCACTGCCGACCTCGTGGTGACCGCGCACGCGCCACGGATGATCTACGGAGAACGCCTTGCATCCACTGCCTGACGGATCCCTCGCCTCCTTGGCCGCGCTGGACGCGGAGGCGGACCGGACCGTCCGGGTCGGCCTGCTGCTGCCCTGGGCCAACGTGGCGGTCGAGACCGAACTGCCCCGTCTCGGCCTGCGCAACACGGTCTTCCACCACGCCCGGCTGGTCCCCGCCTCCGGAACGACGGCCATCGACAAGTCGTTCTGGCATGGGCTCCGGGAGGCGTCGACGGGGGCGCTGGATTCTCTGGCGCACATCGAGCTGGACTCGGTGATCGTCGCATGCACCTCGGCCGGCTTCACCGGCGGACCGCCCCTGCCCGTCGGTGTCACCACGGCGTTCGACGCCGTCCTCGCCGCGCTGGCCGCCGACGACATCACGAGGGTCGTCCTCGCCACGCCCTACCCCGCCGAGGTCACCGAGGCCGAGGCCGCCGCGTTCGCGGAAGCCGGCATCGACGTCCTGGAGCACGTGAGCCTCGGCCAGGACGACGGCTACCCCGAGATCACCACCGACAGCGTCCTGACGCTGGTGGACGGACTTCCGCAGCACGCGGTCGAGGCCGCGCAGGCCGTGGTCCTGTCCTGCACCGGCTGGCACACCCTCCGGGCGGTCGAGGAACTGGAGCAGCGCCTGCGGACGCCCGTCCTCTCCTCCAACATCGCCATGGCACTTTCCGCCGCCCGCCTGAGCTCTGGAGCCACCGCATGACCGCTGTCCGCCGTATGCCGGTCAAGCCACAGGAGATCAGGCGGATCCACCGGCTCGTCGCCCGCGCCGCCGCTCTGCCGGATGTGCGGGCGGAAGTGGAGGCCAACCACGACGACAACCGGTGGTGGCCCCGGACGATCGCCGACCCGCGGGTGCGCATGCTCGCCGCCGGCTGGTCCACCCGGATCTCGTACCGGATGATCGACACCTACGCGGAGGTGATCCGATCCGCCCGTGCCCTGGGCTTCGACGCGCTGGCCGCCTCGACCGAGGGCGAACTCGCCGAACTGGTACGCCCGCTCGGCCTGGCACGGACCAGGATCGGCTACCTGCGCTCGCTCGCCGAGTTGCTCCAGGAGTGGAGCAAGGAAGGCGTCGATCCGCTCTCGCCGTCGGCCGACAACGACGAACTGATCGACGACTTCGCCCGTCGTGTACGCGGGGCCTCGTACAAGGTGGCCCAGTGCGCGCTGCTCACCGCACGCGGGTACCACTGCGGGATCATCCCCGTGGACTCCGGAATGGTCAGCAAGCTCGCCCCGGCCCTGGGGCTGGACCTGCCGTCCGGTGCGGTGGCGCACGAACGGATGCGGCACGCCCTGGAGGCCGCCGTGCACGCTCGGCCGGACGACTTCCGTTCGCTGGTCACCGAGCACAACTACCGGATCGCCCTCCCGGAGGACACGGAGCCGACCTGGTTCGTCCACCTCGTCTCGATCTACTTCAAACGGCTGTATCTCAACGGACCCTCCGCGCAGCTCTGCCGCCGCCGGCCTCTGTGTGCGAAGGCCGTCGGATGTTCTCACCGAGACCGAGCCGAGCAGCCCAGGGGCACGAGGTGACGCGGCTCGACGTGATCGGCAACGTCAGCCGGGATGTGACCCGGTACCCGGACCATCGCGGAGGCACGCATCTCGGCGGCGCCGCGCTGTTCGTGGCGCTCGCCGCGGCCAGAGCGGGCCACGTGGCCACACCTGTCTGTGTCCTCGGCCGGGACCTGGCACACCTACCGGAGACGCGGGAATTCGACGGGCTCGACTGGTCGGGACACGAGGCGGCCGAAGGCCCGTCCACTGCCTTCGACCTGCGGTACGACCGACACGGCGAACTCATCAGCGTCCACACCGACTACGGGGCAGCCGAGCGGCTGACGGACCACGCTCTCGCTCATGTGGACCAGCACCCCGGCGACACGTACCACGTGTGCTGCCGCCGGCCCCTCGACGCGGCAACCGTCCTCGATCGGCTCGCTGAGCACGGCGCCACCTTCAGCATCGACTTCTTCCTGCCCAGCGCAAAGAACATGATCCGGGCCGTCGGCCCCTGGCTCGACCGGGCGAGCACGGTGTTCGTCAACGCGGCCGAGCACCGCCTTCTCCAAGCCGTCACCGACATGGCGGTCCTGCCGGAAGTCGTGGTGACCGACGGTCCCCGCCCGGCTCAGGTGTGGGCCCTTGGACGGCAGGTCGCATCGGTAGTTCCTCCGCCTCAGTCTCCGATCGAAGTGTCCGGGGCGGGCGACACTCTGGCCGGCACCTTCCTCGCCCATCGATCGCAAGGCGCCACGCCCGCCCAGGCACTCGCCGAAGCGGTGGAGGCGGCAGCCCACTTCGTCACGACCCCGCCCCTCCGCATCCCGGCACAACGCCGCATTTGACCCACGACTGGGGGTTCCCGCAGGTGTCCGTCTTCTACGTCGCCCACCGGCTCTTCGCCGCTCACGACCGCGCCCTCGCCGCCACCCTCGCCGACCGGCTCGCCGCGAAGGTCGGCACGGAACACGTCTTCCTGCCCTTCTGCGACACCGACGAGGAGGACCTGGTCGCCGAGGTGAAAGGGCAGCGCCTGTTCGAGCTGGACCGGGAGCGCCTCGGCCGGCTCCGCGCGATGGTCGCCCTCCTCCACGGCCCGAGTCTGGACGACGGCGTGTGCATGGAGATCGGATATGCCGTCGCGAGCGGTATCCCCGTTCTCCTGCTGAGCACCGACTTCCAGTCCTACTCCCTCACCGAGGACGGCCCTCTCCTCGACTTCCCCGACCCGTTGATCCAGGCGGCGGCCACGCGTGTGATCCGCGTGCCCCGCCTCGGACCGCCGTCCTCCTCACACGAACAGGACGCGACCGGCTACGCCGAGTTCCTCTCCCGGAACCGTGCCCAGACCGACACCGCGCTCGACGCGGCCGTCGCGGCCCTGTTGGACCTGCCCACCCCCGCCCCACGCGTGAAGGCCCACAGCAAGACCGGCCAGGTCTACGTCGAGAGGTCCCCGTACGAGGCACAGGAAAGTGATCGCCTCGCACGCGCCTGTCTGGACGCCGGCCACGAAGTAGTGCTGCCTCGAAGGTTCGATTCCATCGACCCGGTCACGGGAGCCCTGGAAGACCTGGCAGCAGTGCGCGGGGCCTCCCGGCTCCTTGCCGATGTCTCCGGTCCCGAGACCCCACCCGGAGCCGCCCTGCTCATCGGTGCCGCCCTCGCGTCCGGTGTACGGATCGCGGCCTTCCACCCCCGTCCCACCTACACCCACGCTCCCGGCCGCGAACCGAACCGGCGCAACCTCATGATCCAGTACGCCGCCCACGCTCATCTCGCCGACACGGAGGCGGTGCAGTCGTGGATGACGTCGTGAACCTCGACAAACTGGCCACCACCCATCACACACTCGTCCTCGAAGGCCCCGACGGGGTGGGGAAGAGCACCCTCGCGGAGCGCTTGTCCGCGCAGTACGGCTTCCGGGTCGTCCACTCCCCCCGAACGCCGGACCACCTCGATCTGGCCTCCCGATACCGCGACATCCTCGACGGCCCCGGTCCCATCCTCTTCGACCGTTGCTTCGTCAGCGAACTCGTCTACGGACCGCTCCATCGCGGCAGGTCACGCATCACCTGGAGCGAAGCCCTCGACCTGGCCGAGAGCGTGATCAGCCGGGCAGGTCTGTTCGTCCACCTCACCGCGCCCGCACCCGTCGTCCGCCAACGGCTCCTCCACCGTGACGGGGAAGCTGCCGGGCTGGACGAGGTGGCCGCGTTGGTCACCGGCTACCAGCGGGTTTTCTCTGCGCTCGCGGAGTACAGCAAGGTGTTCACCCTCGACACGACGATCTTCGAGCACCCGCCAACTGGATGAGGCGGCTGGGTAGCCGGCGCACCCACTCCCCAGCTCCGGCTAGGCTGCGGCAGCACCCGCTGCACCGCTCCGGAGGAGTCGTGAACATCTCGTCAGCCCAGAAGCTCGCCTGGGAGAACAAGCTCGACAAGGGCTTCAACACCACCGACGTGGCGATGGAATTCGGCCTCCTCACCGCCGAAGTAGGCGAAGCCTTCACTGCCTGGCGCAAGGGCCACTCCGACCTCGGAGAAGAGCTGGCCGACGTCTTCCTCTACCTGACCGCCCTGGCGAAGATGAACGGCCTCGACCTCGAATCCGAGGTCACCCGGAAGATCGAGAAGAACGAACGGCGCTCGTACGAGCGCAACAGCCACGGAGCACAGGTCCGAACGAGCGGCGACTGACCGCCGTTGCCTGCGTCCCCAGCCAGTTGTGGACGATCGCGTTATTCCCCAGGGGTAAGTTCACGTAATTCCCCAGGTGCTGGGCTTGGAAGGGCTAGCTTGCGCCGGGTAGTCCCAGGGCGGCCAGGAGGGCTGAGGAGAGCTGTTCCGCGAACAGAGCCGACCCGGTGAGGGTCTGCCGGATGATTTCCTCGTCGGGTGTCAGTCCGGCGGCTGCCGACCAGGCGAGTGCGCCGGCGACGGCGGGTTCGATGGGGAAGTGCTCCAGAGGGATCTCGTAGCTCTTCGCCATCTCGCGGTTGAGCAGGCCCTCCCAACTGCTGCCGTCCGGCGTGAGGGCTTCGACGAACCCGACGTCGCTGTCCAGGAAGGACACCATGATGGCCGGTGTCCCTGTGCTCTGGACGAGGTTCGCCAGGCTGCGCCGGTTGGCGTCGGCGAAGTCCGTCACCTGCCAGCCCTCCGCCAATGCCTCCGTGTCTTCAATGCCCGTGAACCCGGCTGCCCGCATGAGCTGGTGCAGTTCCCCCGTGGACCGGGTCGTCAATGATCCGCCTGAGTTTCCCATGGTCAGGAAGCTAGCGGATGCCTCTGACAAGCCCGCTCGCGGCATTGAGACGCCAGCCCGGGAAGCCGCGAGGGCGGGACCCTAGTGCGCCTTGTCGGCCGTGTTCCTGGGCCGCTTGTTCGGGCGGTAGCTAGTCTGCGGCAGAGGCAGCAGTTCGGCCGCCTCCAGCGCGTCGAACACGGCCATCGAGGCGGCCCCGCCCAACGGCCGGCACTTCCGCCGCCCGGCGACCTGTCGGCTCCAGGTCACAGCCTCGGCCTGCATGTGCTCGATCGAGGTGAACTCCCGGCCCCGCCAGAACGAATCGCGGACATAGGGCATCGGCCGCTCGACCCGCGGCTTGTCCTTCGGCTTCACCGCCCGCGCCGGATCGACCAACGCGCCGTAGCGGGTGGCGAGTTCGGCATACGCCTTGTTGATCTTCGGGTCGTAGAGGTCGGGCTTGTCGACCCCGGTCTTGAGGTTGTCCGGGACGAGCCGGCGCGGGACGCCGCCGAAGTAGCGGAAGGCCGCGACGTGCGCTTCCGTCCACGCATGCTGGTCCAGGTGCAGCACCGGCCGGACGAACAGGTGCCGCGAGCACGGCAGGACCATCACAAACGCCCAGACCCGATGGCGTTTCCCGGTCCGCGGATCGGTCCACTGCCCGAGGAAGCCGTAGTCGATCTGAGCCTCCGATCCCGGCTCGATGTCGTCGCGCAACACCGTGACCTGCGACTTCGCCACCTCATCCGGCAGCGTCGCATGGATCCAACGGCGGAACGACGAGATCGACACCTGCAGCTTGTGCTCATCACGAAGCCGCTGATGGATCGTCGAGACGGTCACCGTCCCCAGCAGGCTCTTGATGTAGTCACGGTGCTGGTCGATGTCCGGCCAGGTCACCTGCCTGAGCCGTCTGTCGATGAGGCCGGGAGACCACTCCTTGATCAGCTTCGACCAGTCCGCCTCGCTCATCGGCGGCCCGCCCGGGCTAATCCCGGACGCCTCCGCCGGGGCCAGGTACTTCCTGACCGTCTTGCGGTCCACCCCCAGCGACGCGGCCAGCTCGCTCTTCGAGCGGCCCGCGTACCAGTGGACGTAGATCTCGGTGATGTCGACCACGACGAACGTTCTCCTCGCCATCCGGGCTGCCCATCGGCCATCCGAACCACGGGACGAGGAACATGAGCAGCTCCGCGACGACCAGGTCCCTCGATCCCGACCTCCGCGCTGCCCATGGCCAATTAGGAGAATTCCGGGTGGGGAATTACATGACGCTCAAACCGCCCAACCTGGGAAAAACTTGAACGTCGACACCAGTCGGCCGTCATCGTTCCGCTCGACGCAGATACGGTCAATGGAACTCTAAAACCCGTCGGAAGAGCCGCGTTTGCACTTGGGGGTGGTAGTGAATCCGGTGACTTCATACCACTTCGACATAGTCTCCATGCAGATGTCGCCACCGCCTGCGAGACATCCAGCTGGGCAAGGCGTGGGCCAGCATCACCCGAGCCAGACCGGCCGGACGCCGTCGGCACGACCCTCCGCCGAGGGCTGGACGACAGGACGTTGGCGCGCTCACAGGAGTCCAGACAACCGGTTGACCCGGACCCGCGCGCCGGCGGGCAGGGCGCGGCCCAGGGCGTCGAGCTGAGCGGGATGGCCGACGCAGGACCTTGGGCCTGCCGCAGCAGCAGCCACGGCAGGCGATGACAGTGCAGGAGGGCCGCCCTATCACCGTTCGCCGGGTCATCGTCCTGGCCGCAGTGACACCCTCGCACGAGGGAAATGACCGACCTTGAGACTGGTGGAAACTTCACGGCAGCCGAAGTCGCCGTAGAGGGTCACGTACGTGCCGGTCCTGTCACGGCCGAAAGGACCCGCCGCTTGGCGAAGTTCACGCAGTGCCCACGGGGCGGGTCGCTCCGACTCCACTCGACGCCCTGGAAACCGGACCCGCATGAGGTGCCCGCCACGACCCGCGCCATGCCAGCCTGACCGAGCTCCAGCAGCCCGGCAGCCAGGACGGGGACAGCTGTGGACGCATCTCACGGGAACGTGCGGTGAACTCCGGCTCCTTCTCCTCGCCGGCTCTCTCACGCGAGGGTTCCCGCCTCGTCGATCGGGACGGTACGGCGACCGCCCGCCGAGCGAAGTGGCCCCTCAGAAGCCGACCACGGAACAACCACTTGTCTATCGCTCATTCCGCACGCCGCAAGGGTCCCACTGCGTCGGGCAAGCGGTGGACCGTCCGGTAATACAGGGAGCCGGGTGGACGCACCGGGCGCCAGCGGGAGAAGTCGTTTCCCCGGAAGAAGGACGCGGTCGACTTTGCCACCAAGGTGGAAGGCGACAAGCGCGAGAACATCTACGTCGACCCCGATGCTGGCAAGGTGTCGTTGCGTGTGTACGCGACCGCTCGCGAATAAAACTGTATCCGCCGGCACCCTTGAGTCGTACGAGCGCATCGTCCGGCTCCACGCCCTCCCCCACCTGGGAAGCAAAACGATCTCGCAGGTCACAGCGGAGGACATCGAGGGCTTGTACACCCAGTGGCTCCGAGAGGGAGCGGCGCTCAACACCATCGAGTCCCGGCACATCACGCTCTCGGCCCTGTTCTCCCACGCCGTACGCCATCGGCGGATCACTGGAAATCCAGTGGCGCTGGCCGAGAAGCTGGATAATCCCGTCATCCCTGTCGACGAAAGGAAGCTTCCCAGCTTCGACGAGATCACCGCCATTGCCGAATCGATCGGTCCTCGTTTGTCTCCAGCAGTTTGGCTGATGACATGCCGCGGACTTCGCATTGGAGAATCCCTGGGAGTCTTTCCGGAAGACATTCATGACGGAGTATTGCGGATCTGGCGGCAAGTTACCCGCTACAAAGATCCCTCCGGAAAATACGTCCAGAAATATGCTCCTCTGAAGCACCGGAAGGAAGGAGAGTGGCGTGACATCCCGATACCCGATGCTCTTGAGCATTTCATCGATCGATTGCCGATCAGCAACGCGAACGGCGGGTTGCCGTATCCCGACCTCCTGCACAAGTCGTGGGACCGTGCCATCAAGAGGCTCGGCCTTCCCGAATACAACCCGCACGACTCGCGCCACGAGCGGTCCGCCGCGGCCCCGCCGAACGGTGTGCTCCTCGGCGGGATGTCCCGCCGGTTCGGGCGTCGTTCGATCGAGGTCGCGGTGGACCGGTGCGGCCGCCTCGTGCGGGGCGGCCGGGAGTGGTGCCGTCAGGACGCGGGGCCCCGGCCTCTCACAGCACGCCGAGCGAGCGGAGCACCCGGTGCTGTGTGCCGGTCGGCTTGAAGGGCCAGTAGAGGTAGCAGACGCCGCCCGAACCGCTTCTGACCTTGCCGTTCGCGTCGTAGCGCTTGGTGCGGAGCCAGATGTTCTCCCATTCCCGCCGGCGGTAGACGCGGCGGACGGCCTCGTCGCTGGGCGAGGCGGGGTCGTTGGCGATCACGTCGCCGTCGGCCGTGAAGCCGATCACGGTCATCAGATGGCCCGAGGTGCCGTAGCCCGCGCCGGTCAGTTCCGTCTTCAGGAAGGACTGGGAGGTGATGACCGGGATGCCCGCCCGGACCAGGTCCTCCAGGTCGGTGAGCGAGCCCAGCCGGGTCACCACCGCGTTCATGTCCGGGTAGGAGGCGGCGTAGGCGGCGTTGAAGGGCCAGTTGCCGCAGCCCTCGTACTGGCTGTCGTAGGTGGACCGGGCGGCATGACAGACCTGGGGATCGGCGTACTCGGGGTTCACCCAGGCCAGGTCCTCCGGCGCGGGGTGGCGGCCCCAGTATTCGATGATCATCTGCGAGGAGGTGGGGCTGCACCAGGCCTCGCCGCCGTTGTCGTACTCGGGGTACTGCCCGACGTGGATGTTCTGCGAGTAGCGCGGCACGGTCAGCTCGCGGCCCGAGCCGGGCGCGGAGGCCGGCACCGTGAACCGGTCGGGGACGTCCGAGGCCATCGCGCCGATCCGCCACACCGTGGGGGTGAGGGAGGTGCCGGGCGTGCGGTGGAGGGTGAGCCGCAGCCGGTACGAGACGAGCCGCAGCCCGCTCGCCGGGTCGTCGACCGAGAAGGTGTCGGTCCAGATGGACGCCTTGCCGTCGCTCTGGTCGTCGACGGAGGTACGGCGGATGTCGGCGTCCCCGGCGGCCCAGCGGCCCATCACGAACCACGGCGTCCTGGTGCCGTCGCCGTAGGTGCCGCTCAGCTCCACCTGGATCCAAGTGCCGGCCGGGGTGTCGGCGTTCCAGGAGGCGATGACCTCGGTGGCCGGGACCGTGGAGGTGTGGACGGGCGAGGTCCAGCTCGCGTACTCCCAGGCGCTGGTCCGTCCGGTGTGCGGATCGGTGTAGTCGGCGGTGCCCGCCGGGGTGCCGATGACGAGACCGGGGCGGTGGCCCGAGACGGCGCGGGTGCCGGCCGGGGTGCCGCAGCGCCAGTCGGTGTACGTGTGCCAGAAGCGGTTGTCGACGAGTCCGGGTGCCGGGGCCGGGCCTCCGGCCGGGCCGGCCTGGCCGGTCGCGACGGTGGTGGCGGTGGCGGTCCCGGCGGCGGCGCGGGCGTCCCGGCCGACGCTTCCGGCGGCGGCGAGGACGGGGGCGGCAGCGGCTGTGGCCGCGGTGGCCGCGACCGTGCCGGCGGCCGTCGCGAGGGCGGCGGCGAGGACGGTTCTGCGCGGGGTGGCAGGGGGCATGGGCGGGGACCCTCCAGTCGGGGTGGCGAAGGGACGGGCTGCGGGCCCCACTATCGCGGCTCCCGGAGGGCTTCTGCCAGCGATTCGGCCGGTGCCGGGCGAGCAATATTGGTCTGCTCCACTGGCGGCCCGTGCCGCGCTGACCTGCGGCAGGCACGGCGAGGGCGCCGGATCCGCTCGCCTACCCTGGGGTCCATGGACGACCTCGACCGCCTGGCAGCCGAACTGCGCCGGCTCCCGCCCTCCTGCGGCCCGGTGCGGCTGGTCGCGATCGACGGCCACGCCGGCTCGGGGAAGTCGACGCTCGCCGCACGGCTCGCCGCCGCACTCGGCGGCACCGGCGACCGCACCGACGACGGCGGGTGCAACGAGCCCACCGGCCCCGCCCCCGTCCTCCATCTCGACGACCTCGCCACCCACGACGAGCCCTTCGCCTGGACCGACCGGATGCTGCACCAGGTGCTCGGGCCGCTGTCCCGGGGCGAGAGCGCGCTCTACTCCCCGTACGACTGGGACCTCCACCGCTTCGGCCCGCCCCGGCCGCTGCCCCCCGCGCCCGTCGTCCTGGTAGAGGGCGTGGGGGCCGGCCGGCGGGCGCTGCGGCCCCATCTGGCACGGCTGTTGTGGATGGAACGCGGCCCCGAGGAGTCCTGGGTACGCGGGCGCCGACGGGACGGGCTCGCACTGTCGGATTTCTGGGACGGCTGGACCGTGGCGGAGACTCGCCATTTCGCCGGGGACCCCTCACGGCCGTTCGCCGACACCCTGGTGCGCGAGTGCCAGGAGGGGTACGTGTGGCGGCCCGGGCCTTCTGTGGCAGCAGGCACGCACCAGACCATCACGTACGGTGACGACTCACCGGCCGCAAACTGAGCCACCGGGATTCCGCTTGCGCGAGTGCCTCAACTCGGCTTGACCCAAGGGGCGTACAGGTCTTACGTTCTCAATGTGCGGCTCGCGAAGCCGCCGCGGACGCGAAGCCCCCGGTTGTTCCCCCGTGATCGGGGGCTTCGTTCCACCTCCGGGACTCACCGTCCGTAACCATCGGTGAACCAGCCATCGCCGCATCGGGAACCAGCCGAGCGGCCTTTCGTGGATCCCCCTGATCGAGGGGATCCGCTCCTTCTCCCTCTTCAGACGCCCGTCCCGCCGGTACGATGCCCCTCGGTGTGGTCAATTCCCGTCCACGTGAAGACGGTTGTGGGGGACCGATGGATTTCGGCACACAGGGCGCGCACGCCCCCGCCGAACTCGCCTGGCTGCGCGGGGTCGACGCCTACACCATGGGCGCGTATCCGCAGGCCGAGGAGGAGTTCCGGACGGCGGTACGCATCGACCCCGGCATGGCGGACGGGTGGCTCGGCCTGCACGCGCTGCGGGTGGACACCACGACCGCGCTGCTGCGGATGTTCCGCCACCGGGAACGGTTCGGCGAGCAGCGGACGCGGCACCGGCGAACCCTCAACTCCTGGTACTGGCTGGGCTGGTGGGTGCAACCGGTACTGGAGACCCCGCGCGATCTGCTGCTCGCGCACGCCTCGCACTGGCTCGACGGCCGCCATGTGGCCGAGCTGGACCGGGCGTTGGCGGGTCTCCCACCGGTCGACACGGACTTACACGTGCGCTTCCTGCACGCCTGCCGGGCGTATCTGGTCAAGGACTGGGAGCAGTTGGTCCGGCACACCGAGCCGCTGGTGGACGATCCCTTCCTCGGCATCGAGGCGGGCCTGTTCGGCGGCATGGCCCGGGTCCGCCTGGAGATGTACGGGCAGGCCGAACCGATGCTGGCCGCCGCGCTGATGCGCTGCCGCAGTGAACAGCCGCAGCGCAAGGAACTGCGCTACTGGCTGGCCCGGGCCCACGAGGGCACCGGCCGGACGGCCGCCGCGCTCCCCCTCTACCGGGCCGTGCACCGGATCGACCCGGCGTTCATGGACACCACCGCGCGGCTGACGGCGATCGCCGAGTACGACGGTTTCGAGGGCCCGGACGATCCCCTGCCGGGCGCGCCGCTGTACGGCGGACTCGGCCAGGACATACCGGCCGCCGCCGAAACGGACGCCTCGGCCGGCTTCGAGCCGGAGGTGCCGGCCGGCGACGGGCTGCTGGTCAGCACCGAGGCCGTACCCCCGTTCGTAACTCCGGAGCCGCCGGAGCCCCCCGAGTTCGTCCGGCAGAAGGCGGCGGTGCCGCGCCAGCCGGTGCCGCCCCGCTTCCCCGCGAGCCCGACCGACCCCCGGCTGCTCGCCGACGCGCTGGAGCAACTGGAGCGGATGGTCGGCATGGAGCCGGTCAAACGCCAGGTTAAGGCGTTGTCGGCGCAACTGGAGATGGCCCGGCTGCGCGCCGGGGAGGGGCTGCCCGTCCAGCCGCCCAAACGGCACTTCGTCTTCTCCGGCCCGTCCGGCACCGGCAAGACCACCGTCGCCCGCATCCTCGGCCGGGTCTTCTACGCGCTCGGTCTGCTCGGCGGCGACCATCTCGTGGAGGCCCAGCGCGCCGATCTCGTCGGCGAGTACCTGGGCCAGACCGCCGTGAAGGCGAACGAGCTGATCGACTCGGCGGTCGGCGGGGTGCTCTTCGTCGACGAGGCGTACGCGCTCTCCAACACCGGCTACAGCAAGGGCGACGCCTACGGCGACGAGGCGCTCCAGGTCCTCCTCAAGCGCGCCGAGGACAACCGCGACCATCTCGTGGTGATCCTTGCGGGCTACCCCGAGGGCATGGACCGGCTGCTCGCCGCCAATCCCGGACTGTCCTCGCGCTTCACGACCCGGGTCGACTTCCCCTCGTACCGCCCGCTCGAACTCACCGAGATCGGCCGGGTGCTCGCCGCCGCGAACGGCGACGGCTGGGACGAGGAGGCGCTGGACGAGCTGCGCTCGATCAGCGGGCACGTGGTCGAGCAGGGCTGGATCGACGAGCTGGGCAACGGGCGCTTCCTGCGCACCCTGTACGAGAAGTCCTGCGCGTACCGCGATCTGCGGCTGTCCGGCTTCGCGACCACCCCGTCCCGCGAGGATCTGGCGACGCTGCGGCTGCCCGATCTGATGCAGGCGTACGGCGAGGTGCTGTCGGGCCGCGGTCCGGCCGGCCGCGGTCCGCAGGAGCCGCCGGGGATCTGACCCCGGTGGCTCCCTTCCGGGACCGGTGGCCGTCCGGTGGCTCCCCGGCCCCGGACGACGCCCCGGACACTGCCCCGCGGACCGTCCGACACCTCGCGGACCGTCCGATGCCTCACGGACCGTCCGACACCTCGCGGACCGGCCGATGCCTCACGGACCGGCCGATGCCTCGCGGACCGGCCGACACCTCGCGGACCGTCCGCGTTCCGGCTCGGCCCGCGAGGGCCCTCACCGGCCGTCAGCCCGCCAGGGCCTTCACCGGCCTCGGCTCCTGTTGCGCATCCTGCCGCGCGTCCGGCCGCGCGGCGGGTGCCACAACCCGGTGGGCGGGGTCACGGACCTCGCCGACCAGCATCTCCAGGACGTCCTCCAGGGCGACCAGGCCGAGCACCCGCCCGGAGGCGTCCGCGACCTGGGCCAGATGGGTCGCGGCCCGGCGCATCACGGTGAGCGCGTCGTCGAGCGGCAGCTCCGCCCGGAGCGTGGCCATCGGGCGCCACACCTGCTGGGGCACCGCGCGCTCCCGGTCCTCCAGATCGAGCACGTCCTTGACGTGCACGAACCCCATGAGGGTGCCGCGCCCCTCGGCGCGGACCGGGAAACGGGAGTAGCCGGTCCGTACGGTCAGCTCCTCGATCTCGCGCGGAGTGGCCGACGGGGAGACCGTGACCAGCGCGGCGGCCGGTATGAGGACGTCCGTCACCGGCCGGGTACCCAGCTCCAAGGCGTCCTCCAGACGCTCCTGCTCGGCCGGGTCGAGCAGTCCCGCCTGGCCGGCGTCCTCGACGAGCCGGCCGAGCTGCGCACTGGTGAAGACGGCCTCCACCTCGTCCTTCGGCTCGACCTTGAAGGCCCTGAGGACCAGCCGGGCGCAGGCGCCCAGCGCGGTGGTGACCGGCCGGCAGATCCGGGCGAAGCCGACCAGGCCGGGGCCGAGGAGCAGCGCGGTGCGCTCGGGGTCGGCCATGGCCAGGTTCTTCGGCACCATCTCGCCGATGACCAGGTGCAGCACGACCACCACGGCCAGCGCGATCACATAGCCGAGGGGGTGGATCAGACCCTCGGGTACGTGGACGGCGTGGAAGACGGGTTCGAGCAGCCGGGCCACGGTCGGCTCGGCGACCGCGCCGAGCGTCAGGGAGGCGACGGTGATGCCGAACTGGGCGGCGGCCATCATCTGCGGCAGGTTCTCCAGGCCGTGCAGGACCTGGCGGGCGCGGGCGCCGCCGAGCGGTTCGATCTGGCTGCGACGGACGGAGACGAGCGCGAACTCGGCGCCGACGAAGAAGCCGTTGGCCAGGACGAGCAGGACGGCGAACAGCAGGGGCAGCAGACTCATCGGACCGCCTCCGCGGCGACGGGCACCGGGGCGGTGCGCATGAGGCGCACCCGCTCGGCGCGGTAGCGGTCGACCTGGCGCACCGAGAGGCGCCAGCCGGGCAGTTCGGCCCGGTCGCCCGGGGCGGGGATGCGCCCGAGCAGATCGGCGACGAGCCCGGCGACCGTCTCGTACGGTCCGTCGGGCACGTCGAGCCCTATCCGGCGCAGGGTGTGCACCCGGCAGGAGCCGTCGGCCTCCCAGATCTGGGAGCCGTCCTCCGAGGGCACGGGCGCGAGTTCGGGGCGCGCGTCGGCGGCGGTGTCGTGCTCGTCGCGGACCTCGCCGACCAGTTCCTCGACGATGTCCTCCAGGGTGACGACGCCGGCGGTGCCGCCGTACTCGTCGACGACGACCGCGATCGGCTGCTCGCGGCGCAGCCGTTCGAGCAGGGCCTGGACCGGCAGCGACTCGGGGACGAGCAGCGGCGGGACGGCGATCCGGCCGACCGGGACCCGGTGCCGCTCGTGCGGGACGACCGCGAGGGCGTCCTTGAGGTGGACCATGCCGACGATCTCGTCGATCCGCTCGCGGTAGACCGGGAAGCGGGACAGGCCGGTGGCCCGGGTGAGGTTGAGGACGTCGGCCGCGGTCGCGTCGGACTGCAGGGCGCTCACCTTCACCCGCGGGGTCATGACCTGGTCGGCGGTGAGCCCGCCGAGGGTCAGGGTCCGTACGAAGAGGTCGGCGGTGTCCTGTTCGAGGGCGCCGGCCTGGGCGGAGTGGCGGGCGAGGGAGACCAGCTCCCCCGGGGTGCGCACGGAGTCCAGCTCGTCGGCCGGTTCGACGCCGAAGAGCCGGACGAGCCGGTTGGCGACGGTGTTGAGCGCGGCGATCACCGGCCGGAACAGGGCGGAGAACACATGCTGCGGGCCGGCGACGAAGCGGGCCACCTGGAGCGGCCGGGAGACCGCCCAGTTCTTCGGCACGAGTTCGCCGACCACCATCTGCACGGCGGAGGCGAGGAGCATGCCGATCAGTACGGAGATACCGGAGACGGCGCCGGCCGGGAGGCCGGTGGCGCCGAGCGGCCCGTCGAGCAGCCCGGCGATCGCGGGCTCGGCGAGCATGCCGGTGACCAGCGAGGTGATGGTGATGCCGAGCTGGGTGCCGGAGAGCTGGAAGGACAGCTCGCGCAGCGCCGTGACGACGGTGCGGGCGCGGCGGTCGCCCTCGGCGGCGGCGCGCTCGGCGTCGGCCCGTTCCACGGTGACGAGGCCGAATTCGGCGGCCACGAAGAAGCCGTTGGCGAGGATCAGAAGGAATGCCGCGACGAGCAGCAGAAGGGAGACGATCATGCCGCCGCCTCGGACGAGGGGGCGGCGCAGGTACTACCGGACGATCCGTCCATTGCCGGAGGGAGTCACTCCTCGGGTCGAAGGTCGGCCCCGCGGGCCGCCGGCGGGCGGCCCTCACACGCGAGGCGGTGGCGCCGCTCGGCACCACCGCCACCAGAGTAGTCACGCACGCCCCGTCCCGGGCAGGGGGTCGGCTCCGGATGGGGGACGGATCAGGGTTCGCTACGGGGTCGGTTCAGGGCCTCCCCGGAGCCAGGTGCCCGGAACGGGGCCGGATCAGGGGCTCCCCCGGACCCGGGTGCCCGGAACGGGGCCGGGCGCGGCGGCCGGACGTCGAGATCGGGCATGGCGGCCGGACGCCAAGGCCAGGGGCGCGGCGGCCGGGGCGCGGCGGCCGAGCAAGGGAGTGGGGCGCGGGAGTGGGGCGCGGGAGTGGGGCGCGGGAGTGGGGCGCGGGATCGGCCCCGAGTTCAGGAGGTCTCGCGCCCGGTGCCGTGGCTGTCGGCGAGGGCGCGCAGCGCGCGGGCGTCCTCTATGGCCCGGCCCTTGGCGATGCCGGGCTGGATGCCGAGCGCCGGCATGCTGGTGCCGTCGCTCAGGTCGAGGAACACCCAGGGGTCGCCGGGGCGCAGGTTGACCCGCAGGATCTCCGCCCACGCGAGCCGCCGCACCCGGGTGATGTTGACGACGGTCACACCCTCCTCGTCGGCGACGACCTTGGGCCGGCTGAGCATGACCAGGACACCGGCGAAGAGCGCGGCTATGAAGACGAAGCTCGTCCGCTCGCCCGGCGACAGCCCCTCCAGCATCATGCCGACGGCACTGATGACGAGGAACATCGCCACCGCGGAGGTCAGCAGGACGATCCGGGTGCGGGCCGGCCGGAAGGTGACCGGGAGGGCGGGTGCGCTGGTGTCGGTCATGCGGGTGATCCGGCTTTCGGTGCGGGCGGGACGAGCGGGCGGGCGGGGCGGGCGAGGTGATCCCGGTCCGTACGGTCGGTGCGACCTGTGCGATCGGTCCGACCTGTGCGATCTGTGTACGAGCGGTGCGCCGGCTCGGGGCGCGGTGACACCGGCCCGGGTACGGGTGCGCGTACGCGGGACACGCCCGTGTACGCGCGGCCCGTGGCCGGTGTCAGAGCCGGCAGGCGTGGATGGCCGTGGTGAGGATGGCGCGGGCGCCCAGCTCGTACAGGTCGTCCATGACCTTCTGCGCCTCGCGGGACGGGACCATGGCGCGGACCGCGACCCAGCCCTCGTTGTGCAGCGGCGAGACGGTCGGGGACTCCAGACCGGGGGTGAGGGCGACGGCCTGCTCCAGGTGCTCGGCGCGGCAGTCGTAGTCCATCATCACGTAGCTGCGGGCGACCAGGACGCCCTGGAGGCGCCGCAGGAACTGCTGCACCTTGGGGTCGTCGGTGGGAGCGCCGGCCCGGCGGACGACCACGGCCTCGGAGGTGAGGATCGGGTCGCCGATGACCTCCAGACCGGCGTTGCGCAGGCTGGTGCCGGTCTCGACGACGTCCGCGATGATCTGGGCGACGCCCAACTGGATCGCGGTCTCGACGGCGCCGTCCAGGTGGACGACGGATGCCTCGATGCCCTGCTCGGCCAGGTGCTTGGCGACGATGCCCTCGTAGGAGGTGGCGATCGTCATGCCGTGGAAGTCCTTGGGACCGGTCGCGGTGCCCGGACGGGTGGCGTAGCGGAAGGTCGAGCGGCCGAAGTTCAGCGGCAGGATCTCCTCGGCGTCGGCGGCGGAGTCCAGGAGCAGGTCGCGGCCGGTGATGCCGATGTCGAGCCGGCCGGACGCCACGTAGATCGCGATGTCCTTGGGACGGAGGTAGAAGAACTCCACGTCGTTGTCCGGGTCGACGGTGACGAGTTCCTTGGACTCCTTGCGCTGCCGGTAGCCCGCCTCATGGAGCATCTCCATCGCAGGTCCGGAGAGGGAACCCTTGTTGGGGACGGCGATGCGCAGCATGGGGTGGGCTTCCTTTGCCTCAGAGGTCGTACGTCGGAACGGGTGGTGCGGGGGACGCGCGGTGCGCGGCCGGCCCCTTGCCGGAGGGACTCCGTAAGGGGCGGGCAGATCAGAGGTGGGCGTACACGTCGTCGAGCGAGATCCCGCGGGCGACCATCATCACCTGGACGTGGTACAGCAGCTGCGAGATCTCCTCGGCGGCGGCTTCCTTGCCCTCGTACTCGGCGGCCATCCAGACCTCGGCGGCCTCCTCGACGACCTTCTTGCCGATGGCATGGACGCCCTTGCCGACCAGTTCCGCCGTACGGGAGGTCGCCGGGTCGCCGGTCTCGGCCTTGTTCTTGAGCTCGGTGAAGAGCTCTTCGAAGGTTTTGTTCGCCATGATGTCCTCAGGGTACGGGGTACGGGCTCGCGCCTCAGCGCCAGGGTTCGCTGACCGTGCGCAGCGTGGTCGCGGTGGCGACGGCGGCGGTCACGGCCTCGTGGCCCTTGTCCTCGTGGGACCCTTCGAGGCCGGCCCGGTCCAGGGCCTGTTCCTCGGTGTCGCAGGTCAGGACACCGAATCCGACGGGTACGCCGGTGTCGACGGCGACCTGGGCGAGGGCATGGGTGACGCCCTGGCACACGTACTCGAAGTGCGGCGTGCCGCCGCGGATGACGACGCCGAGCGCCACGACCGCATCGTAGCCGCGTCCGGCGAGTGCCTTGGCCACGACGGGGAGCTCGAAGCTGCCCGGGACGCGCAGCAGGGTGGGCTCCTCGATGCCGAACTCCTTGAGGGCGCGCAGGGCGCCGTCGACGAGGCCGTCCATGATCTTCTCGTGCCACTGGGCCGCGACGACCGCGACGCGCAGGTCGCCGCAGTTCTTCACGCTGAGGACGGGTGCGCCCTTGCCGCTCATGTCTCTCCTTGCCGTGATTCTTACGGTGTTCTCGCCGCACTGCCGACGTGCCGGCGTGCGGTCGTACGGTGTCGGTCCGCCGGATCCGCCGGTGTTACCGGGGCCGGCGCTACTGGGGGTGGGTTCCGGTCGCCGTGCCGTCCAGCCAGGGCAGGTCGTGTCCCATCCGGTCCCGCTTGGTGCGCAGATAGCGGAGGTTGTGCTCGTCCGCCTGGACCTCCATCGCCTCCCGGCCGGTGACGTCGAGGCCGTGCCGGGTGAGGGCGGCGGTCTTGTCGGGGTTGTTGGTGAGCAGCCGCAGGCTGCGGACCTTGAGGTCGGCGAGGATCCGCGCGCCGGCCGCGTAGTCGCGGGCGTCGGCGGGCAGGCCGAGTTCCAGATTGGCGTCGAGGGTGTCGCGGCCGCGTTCCTGGAGTTCGTACGCCCGGAGCTTGGACAGCAGGCCGATTCCCCGGCCCTCGTGGCCGCGCAGATAGACGACGACCCCTCGGCCGGCCTCGGTGATCCGTTCCATGGCCGCCTGGAGCTGGGGGCCGCAGTCGCAGCGCAGCGAGTGGAAGACGTCGCCGGTCAGGCACTCGGAGTGGATCCGGACCAGGATGTCCTCGCCGTCGCCGAGGTCGCCGTGGACGAGGGCGACGTGCTCGACGCCGTCGGTGGTGGAGCGGTAGCCGTACGCCGTGAACTCGCCGTACGCGGTGGGCAGCCGGACCTCGGCCTCCCGGCGTACGAGGGGCTCGGCGGAGCGCCGGTAGGCGATCAGGTCCTCGATGGAGACGATCGTCAGACCGTGCTTGCGGGCGAACGGCACCAGCTCGGGCAGCCGCAGCATCACCCCGTCCTCGCCCGCGATCTCCACGATCGCGCCGGCCGGGCGGAGCCCGGCGAGCCGGGCCAGGTCGACGGCGGCCTCGGTGTGGCCGGGGCGGGTCAGCACGCCGCCGGGCCGGGCGCGCAGCGGGAAGACATGGCCGGGGCGGACGAAGTCGCCGGGCTCGGACGTACCGGCGGCCAGCATCCGCAGGGTGGTGGCGCGGTCGGCGGCCGAGATGCCGGTGGTGACGCCGTGGACGGGGCTCGCGTCGACGGAGACGGTGAACGCGGTCCGCATCGCCTCGGTGTTCTGGTCGACCATCTGCGGCAACCGGAGGCGGTCGAGTTCGGCGCCCTCCATGGGCGCGCAGATCAGGCCCCGGCATTCGCTCATCATGAAGGCGACGATCTCGGGGGTGACCTTCTCGGCGGCGATGACGAGGTCGCCCTCGTTCTCGCGGTCCTCGTCGTCCACGACCACGACGGGGCGGCCGGCGGCGATGTCCGCGATGGCCCGCTCGACGGGGTCGAGGGCGAGATCGGAGGTGTCCCAGAGCCGGTTCCCGGGGGCCGCGGCGAGCGGGTTCGGCACGGCGGAGAGGGGGCCGGCGGGCGTGGTGCGGGTGCTCATGCGTGGGCTCCTTCCAGGACGGGGGCGGTCCGCGACCGCAGCCACCAGTCGCGCATGCCCCACAGGACGAGGGCGAAGTAGACGACGTAGACCATGCCGGAGAAGGCGAGCCCGCTGTGGAAGGCGAGCGGGACGCCGACGAGGTCGACGAGGAGCCAGGCGAACCAGAACTCGACCAGGCCGCGGGCCTGGGCGACCATCGCGACGAGGGTGCCGACGAAGATGTACGCGTCGGCCCACGGGCTCCAGGACAGCGACGGGTAGAGGGTGAACAGGCCGCCGACGGCGAGGGTGCCGAGGGCCGCGCCGGCCAGCAGCAGCCCGCGCTCCTTCCAGGTCGCGAAGCGGACGGCGAGCGAGCCGTCCTGGGCCTGCTGCCTGCCCCGGTTCCACTGCCACCAGCCCCAGACGGCGACGCCGATGACGAGGAGCTGCTTGCCGACGCCGCCGGAGAGGTGGGCGGAGGCGTAGGCGCCGACGAGGACGACGCCGGAGAGCAGCTGGGTGGGCCAGGTGAGGATGGAGCGGCGCCAGCCGAGGGCGAGGGCGATCAGACCGATGGTGTTGCCGATCATGTCGGACCACAGGATGTGCTGGCCGAGGACGGTGAACGCCTCGGAGTTGAGCCAGTTCACTTGACGTTCTCCTGAGCGTTCCGGCCGAGCAGCCGCTCGACGTACTTGGCGATGACGTCCACTTCGAGGTTGACCGGGTCGCCGGGCTGCTTGATGCCGAGCGTGGTCAGCGCGAGGGTGGTGGGGATGAGGCTGATGGTGAAGTGCTCGTCGCCGGCCTCGACGACGGTGAGGCTGACGCCGTCGACGGTGATGGAGCCCTTCTCGACGACGTAGCGGGCGAGCCGGGCGGGCAGGCCGACGGTGACGACCTCCCAGTGCTCGGAGGGCTCTCGCCCCAGGATGGTGCCGGTGCCGTCCACGTGGCCCTGGACGATGTGGCCGCCGAGGCGTCCGCCGACGGCCGTGGGCCGCTCCAGGTTGACGCGGGAGCCGGTCGTGAGGGCTCCGAGGGAGGAGCGCTTCAGGGTCTCGGCCATCACGTCGGCGGTGAACTCGCCGTCGGCGGTCTCGACGACCGTGAGGCAGACGCCGTTGACGGCGATCGAGTCGCCGTGCCGGGCGCCCTCGGTGACCAGCGGGCCGCGCAGGCGGAAGCGGGAGGCGTCGGGCAGCTGCTCGACGGCGACGACCTCGCCCAGTTCTTCGACGATTCCGGTGAACACGGTCAGACTCCCTGGACGGTGTCGGGGGACAGTTCGGCGGTCGGTGCGGTGCGCGGTGCGGCGAAGACGGCGGCGCGGGTCGCGGCAGCGGCCCCGCTCGGCGCTCCGGCGGCGGGGACGGCGCCGGTACTGGCGCCGGCGCCGGTGCCGGTGCTGGTGCTGGTGCCGGTGCTGGTGCCTGTGCCGGTGCCTGTGCCGGTGCCGGTGCCGGTGCCGGTGCCGGTGCCTGTGCCTGTGCCTGTGGTGCCGGGCGTGTCGGCGCGGGATACGGCGGTCACCCGGAGGCCGGGTCCGGCGTGCGCGGTCTCGCTCATGTCGAGCCGCAACGCGTCCGTGCGGGTGGTGATTCCGGCGCCGCCGAGGGCCGCGGATGCCGCGGGTGCCGCGGGTGCCATGGCGGCGAACGGGTCGGCGAGGGCGGGGGCGCGGGATGCGGAGGTGACGTACGCGATGCCCCTGAAGGCCGGGAAACCGGCCGCGGCGGGGGCGTGGGCCTCGGCGTACGGGCCGCCGGCGGGCCGACGCAGGCCCTCTTCGGCCGGACGGCCGGGGGCGACCCCGGCGACACGGCCGACGACCGTGGCGGGGCGGGTGAAGCCGAGACCGCGGGCGGCGAGGGTGCTCGCGCGCCGCGTGGCGGTGATGCCGGCCTGGGTGGCCACCGGGTCCTCCTGCCTCTTCGGGCACGGACTCCGGGGCCTGTCGATGACGACAGAAAGCGGAAGAGACACCTCGCGCAGGGTGCGCCGAGGCCGGATCCCCTGGTACGCCTGATGGACCCGGCTGAAGAAGCGGGTACGGCGACCAGCGGACGTACGGCCGGCACACCCCTCGACCGAGGGGTCACCCGCCGCGCACTGCCTCCCATCCGGACTTTCACCGTCGGTCCAGGAATTTCACCTGGTCAACCGGCCGCTGGCTGCGGACGGGTCGCGGACTATAACCGCCGGTTCGGAATTACACCGACCCCGGAGTGCGCTGCTGCTGATACACGGCCAGTGTGCCACGCCCCGCGCCGCGTCCGACCGGACGGGCGACTCCTTGTGGCGTGACTCACATATCGAGCGGATCCCTGATCCATCCCCTGCCCGACCCGCACTTGCCACCTTTGGTCCAGACCTATTGACGCTCTGGTCTAGTCCTCTTAATCTCCGTGTCACCTCCGAGGAACGGCCCTGGCGGTGTGCGCACTCCGCGGGCCTCGACACGACCCACCCCCCTGTTCGTTGTGTTCCGCCCGACCTCCCCTGGAGGAACCCGATCGTGTTCTCCCCCACGAAGAAGAGGGCCTCGCTGCTCGCTTCCGGTGCGGCCGTCGCCGGACTGCTCCTCGGCTCCCTCGCCTCCGGCGGCGTCTCGTACGCCGCCGACAACGAGTCCTGTCGCCCCGACGGCCTGTACCGGACCCCGGGCGTCGACGTCCCCTACTGCTCGGTCTACGACGCCGACGGCCGCGAGAAGATGGGCGCCGACCACCAGCGCCGCGTCATCGGCTACTTCACCGGCTGGCGTACCGGCAAGAACGGCGAGCCCGCCTATCTGGCCTCCGACATCCCGTGGGACAAGGTCACCCACGTCAACTACGCCTTCGGCCACGTCGGCGGCGACAACAAGCTGTCGGTGGGCACCGACGGCCCCGACAACGCGGCCACCGGGATGACCTGGCCCGGGGTCGCGGGCGCCGAGATGGACCCCGCGTACCCGTACAAGGGCCACTTCAACCTGCTCAACAAGTTCAAGAAGCAGCACCCGAACGTGAAGACGCTGATCTCGGTCGGCGGCTGGGCGGAGACCGGCGGCTACTTCGACGACAAGGGCGGCCGGGTGGACTCCGGCGGCTTCTACTCGATGGCCACCAACGCCGACGGGTCGGTCAACCAGACCGGGATCGACACCTTCGCGAACTCCGCCGTCGACTTCATCCGGAAGTACGGCTTCAACGGCGTCGACATCGACTACGAGTACCCGACGACGATGAAGGACGCGGGCAACCCGCTGGACTGGCAGCTCGCCAACGGCCGCCGCGCGGGGCTCGTCCAGGGCTACGCGGCCTTGATGAAGTCGCTGCGGGAGAAGCTCGACCGGGCCGGCGCCGCCGATGGCCGGCACTACCTGCTGACCGTCGCCGCGCCCTCCTCCGGCTATCTGCTGCGCGGCATGGAGACCTTCCAGATGCAGCGGTATCTGGACTACGTCAACATCATGTCCTACGACCTGCACGGCGCCTGGAACGAGTACGTCGGCCCGAACGCCTCCCTGTTCGACGACGGCAAGGACGCCGAACTCGCCGCCGCCAACGTCTACGGCTCGGCGCAGTACGGAAGCATCGGCTACCTCAACACCGACTGGGCGTACCACTACTTCCGCGGCTCGATGTCGGCCGGCCGGATCAACATCGGCCTGCCCTACTACACCCGCGGCCACAAGAACGTGCAGGGCGGCACCGACGGCCTGTGGGGCCGGGCCGCCGCGAGCAGCTGCCCCGCCGGTTCCGGCCTGACCAAGTGCGGCGACGGCGCGTCCGGCATCGACAATCTGTGGCACGACAAGGACACCGCCGGCAAGGAGTCGCCCGCCGGGTCCAACCCGATGTGGCATGCCAAGAACCTGGAGAAGGGGATCGTCGGCGACTACGTCACCCGTTACGGGTTCCCCGCCGACACCAAGCTGACCGGCACCTACGCCCGCAAGTACGACGCGACGCTGGTCGCCCCGTGGCTGTGGAACGCCGAGAAGAAGGTCTTCCTGTCCACGGAGGACGAGCAGTCGGTGGCCGCGAAGGCCGACTACGTCGTCGACCGGGGCATCGGCGGCACGATGGTGTGGGAGCTGGCCGGCGACTACGGCTGGAACGCGGCCAAGGGCCAGTACGACATGGGCTCGACGCTCACCTCGCTGATGTACGACAAGTTCAGGGCGGCCACCCCGTACGGCGCGCGGAAGGCGGGCGGGACGACTCCGGACCGGGCCGTGAACGTGGCCGTGGAGTTCGGCGGCTTCAAGCTGGGCGACTCCAACTACCCGATCACCCCGAAGCTGAAGATCACCAACAACACGGCCACGACGCTGCCCGGCGGCACGGAGTTCCAGTTCGACTACGGCACCTCGGCCCCGAACAACGCCTCCGACCAGTCCGGCTTCGGTACGAAGGTGATCAGCAGCGGCCACACGGGCAGCAACGTGGGCGGGCTGAAGGGCGACTTCCAGCGGGTGTCGCTCAAGCTCCCGGCGTGGCAGACGCTCGCCCCCGGTGCCTCGGTGGACCTGGCGTTCAACTACTACCTGCCGGTGTCGACCCCCTCGAACTGGACGGTGACGATCAACGGGACGGCGTACGCGCTCGCCGGGGACCTGGCGCGCGGCACGACGACGGTGGAGCCGGGCACGACGCCCACCACGCCGCCGACCACGCCTCCGACGACTCCGCCCACGACCCCGCCGACGACGCCCCCGACGACGCCTCCGACCACTCCGCCCGCGGGCTGCGCCGCGGCGGCGTACACGGCCGGCACGGTCTACAACGCGGGCCA